>JAYVPE010000332.1:0-5396 GCA_043757575.1 Pirellula sp. | reverse complement strand
CGGATCTGCTACGGTCCCTTGAACAGCCTAAGGTTTCCCCACAGCTATCCCCGGTTTACCGGCAAGACATCAATCGGACTGGATGGAGCATCATGCGTCCTACGTCTTGTTCCTCTCGCGTGACCTCGGCTTTCGCTAGGAGCTTATACGTTGGCTTACCATGCTTATGGGGCTTGGACGAGTTGGGACCTCACCGGTCAAGTTCGCGAACCGTTTTCTCGAGGTGAAACCACCAAACACCGTGGCGTTTGAGTGACGGCTAGCCGTACATGTCGTCACCCGACGATCGATTCGAGCGATCGCCATGCTTCACCGAAGCGTGGTGGCTGGCACTCCGCCTGGGCCGAATCGTGATTCCTCCCCAAGTCTTGTTCCTTGGCTCCTTCGTTGTCATTATTTATTGTGACACTAGCTTCTTACCTCCATTTCTGAAGTTCGGGGAACAAGTTCTGAACCAGTACGGACCAGCTCAGGTAGGATTCGGCTACCATTTCTGATAACCTCACCGTTCATTGCCTGCCATCTTTCGATCGCAAGCGACTAAGTTCGCGAGCTCTGCGGCTCGTGCACACTTCGGGTTAGGATTGGTAGTTTTCACATCGCCGCTCGCCTAAAAAGGATTTTTCAATGTTTGAGTTTAGAATTGTCTACCAATGCATGACAAATCCGCCGTCGACGTTGATGGTTTGGCCTGTCACATGAGCGGCTCGATCCGATGACAAGAAGACGATCATGTTGGCAATGTCCGTCGGCATTTGCCAAGTTCTCAAAGGGACGACTGCGCGGATTTTTTGATCCGACCATTCTTCGTAACTGAGTTGGGCCGCTTCGTGGGTCTGGTCAAACCACGCTTGCCAGACAGACCGGTTCAATGGTGTACGGACCATACCTGGACAAATTGTATTAACACGGATTCCGTGAGGCGCAAGATCCTTAGCAAGGCATTGTGAAAAATTGATATTAGCTGCTTTGCTTGCGCTATACGGTGGATCGGTTTGCGATCCGATTTGGCCGGCGACGGAAGCCAAGAAGATCAATGTTCCTCTGCGATTGTCTATCATATGTGGCGAGATCGCGTGTGCTACATGGACCATCCCCATCACGTTGACTTCCAAAGTTCGCAGCCAGTCGGCGGGAGCTAGATTCGTGAATGGAAAACCAAACTTACCAGAACCAATCGCTGCACCATGCACGAGATGGTCGATCCAATCCAGTGCATCGGTTGTCTTTGGAATCGCTTCGTTGACCGATCGCTCGTCGGTTACGTCAACCAATACCCCAACGGTTCGCACTTGAAAACGCGTTGCGATGGCCTCGGCGACATGTACCGTATTGGCGGAGTTATCCCAGATCGCAACATGAACTCCTTCGGCCGCAAAGCACTCGGCCGTTGCAAGTCCAATTCCGCTAGCTCCACCCACAATGACTGCGGTGTGATCTTTCAAGTGTAAATCCATATTTGCTTTCTACTCTTAACCGGTTCCAGGTTGATGGCATGGAATTTTACTACAAAGTTGGCTGATGCTGTGCTCGATTTGCAAAGTCAAAAAAAGCCCCAATCGAACCCAATGAATTCGAACCCAACTCCGTTAGGAACGATCCGGCCAAGTTGGCCGAGGTGCGCAACGACGCATTCAAGGTTCATGCAACTGGCTTTACGCCGGTGGTAACTAACTTTTACGCTAGCGTGAGGGACAGGAATACTCCGCACTTTACCCGTGGCATGCATTCGCAATCGCGCACTTCGATTTAGGCTAGTTAGCAACTCAAAAAGAGTAAACCTCAACGAATAATTGTCGCTTGACACGCCAGCAACGTTCTCATTGATTTGTTCTGGGCTGATGTAGGCAGGTGTGCCCAACAGTAGCGAAGCGGATCGGAGGGATAGATAGAAACGTCGGACTGAGCCGCTTAGTCTCCGTCTATGTTACTGTGAACATTGGTCCGATCACTACTATGGATAGGCCTGATTCAAAAAATGGGAAATCTAGAAATGCTCTCTCTCACTGGTCTCCAGAACAAAGAAGCGGTATCCGATCCTTTATTAGTTCGTTGGTTATCTCCTGTCTAAGGCGACGCGTGTGATGAATCCATCAAGTTCCTGTAGGTACGCATCGTTGAGCCAGTTGTTGTGATCAGCATTTTCAATTGTGACGAATTGTTTTGGTTCGTTCGCCGACTCAAAAAGTTTTTCGCCCGAGGAGGATGGAATCGTTCGATCCAAGTTTCCATGACTTTGGAGCAATGGGCCGCGATAGCGGACAATTTGCGTCACCGATTCAAGTTTGTTGCGAGGAACCAGCCAAGCCAGTTTCGGATAGTGGACGTCCGGCGACCATCGTCCGTGCGAATCGCATGAACCCGTCTCGTGCATTGACGGGTGTCTCCGTTCTCTGCGCCACTTCAATTACCCCAATGACATTAAAACTATTTTTAGCCTTTAACGAGACATTTTGGGGCGACCCGAAAGTGTCGTTGGTTGCGTGCCAGCGGCTGGCGTTTCGTTACTAGCAGACTCGAGCGCTTTTGCATCCAGCTTGGTCGGCCAGTTGATCAGCTCGAACGAGTCGGCTAGTTGTGCGTCCTCGGCCGCAAAAAGCTCGAGGTTCGCTTCGCTTAGCGTAAAAGCGAGGACGACACGCCGGCCATCATCATTCGAAAGGTGGTAGTGAATCCATTGGATAGCAACCCCTTGAGTACCTCCGCGCGACACGATGCGAAGCAGCCTAAGCTTGTTGCTCGAAAGTCGCTCGGATGCCTCGACAATTTCTTCCAACACATTGCCGATCGCGTTCTTAACGTCAGCTTGAAATCCCTCCAGGCTCAGTTGTCGACCCGGTTCATAATCAACCATATTGGTGACATTGCATTGTGCTATGACCCGATTGTCAACCACATAGCGCAACGTCGACTCCTCACCGCTGTCCCGATAGGTCGACCACTTTCGATCTGCAACGAATCGATAGTAACCATGATCCGACTGAAACTGAATCATGCTGGCTGCGTCGCGATTACCCAGTCGCGACGCGACTGTTTTAAGCGTTTCACCTGTCGTGACAGCTTCAATGGAGGATCGAAGGATTCGCAACTGGGCAACAACTCGAAAGCCAGGTTCGGCTTCGCTAATTTCTCGCGTCTCAGTAATGTTAACGGCAAACCAAGAGATGTAACCTCCCTGACGGTCGAGTTGTGCTTTACCTTCAATTTTAAGGGTCGTTGGCACTTGCCGCACAGAAGCAGATAAAGTCCCGACAAGTTCCAATTGGGCTTTTTCTTTGTCCGCGTCCACCAAGCACATAACCAACTTGCCATCTTGGATTGCATCCATGTTTAGCAAACGGCATGCAACTTCGGTTTCGATGGTCCATTTGTCCGCAATTTGAACCTCGGCATCCGTTAGCAACTGATCCAAAAACATGGTGTTGATGGGACCTTCGATCAAGTCGCGCTCAGATGCAAACAGAGGGTTGTCTGGGCATGCCGCCATAATTCCTTGGTCTGTGCCAATGCGTAGAATGTCTCGGCACTGCTCGCGCAGACTCGTCTTGGTAATGTGCCGGTCGATCTGAATCTCCGAGCTGGATTCGTGATAGTGTTGATAGGAATTGCAGCCTGTCAACTTGCCAGACGTTTCGTACTGTTCGTCGAAGTCGACCGTTGAACTAGCCTTGAGAGGCGCGGTTTTTGCCACGATCTTTTTGCCTCCCTTGTTCGTCGCATCGTTAGTTTGACTTCGCAAACGAATCTCACCGTTGATTTCCAAGACGGAACGAACTCGAAACAAGCCGGTAGAAGTCACCTTGGATTTGTCTTTTGGTTCGGCCCAAACAGTCGAGGCAGACGACCAAGCCAACGAGGAAGCAACGGCGATGCTCGCGGCGATCCACTCGCGACGTGATGATTTAGTCCCGCTAACTTTAGTGAGCGTTAAGTCCATGCTCGATTCCCATATTTCTTCAGGTGGCAAGTGGGGCAGCGGCTCCGTCCGCTGACCACATACTTCGTCCATCGGATCGTTAGGATCGCGATGCTTAGCAGAACCGAACTAATCGCTAAATTTTACCCAATCTGCCTATGCGTCTTCGGAAGCTCGGCTTGTACTGAAATCGAATGCTGTCAATCGTCGTCCAACGATGATCTGAGCCTCAAAATTAACCCTTTCGAACTACTTCCTCGGAATGAGTAACCACCTTTGGGGGGTTGGGCCATTCTTTGCGATTTACGTAACCCATAATTAGAGGTCCTTTTCGCGACAGTTCCAAAAGTACGGTTGCTTTATTGGTGAACGTGCCCAACCTTGGTAATTATGTCAACAGTATCAACCCATCGATTCTTGCTTCGAGAAGAAAAGAGTGACATCCTTTGCCAGAAGAACGCCCTTTGGCAGTCTTGCGCCTATTCGCGACGTAGCCCATTCAAAGAATCCTTTAACGAAGATGCAGTGGGCATCATTCGTTTCGACGACGAAACCGCTGTCTTCGCAGTTGCAGATGGTTGTGGAGGAATGCGGGGCGGTGAGCAAGCGTCTGAAATTGCTCTGCAAGCGTTAACGGAATCGATCGAACGTAATGAGAGTGGTCCAGACCGGCTATGGGTCGCCATTCTGGATGGTATCGAGCAAGCGAATATGGCTGTTCAAGAACTCAAAATCGGCGCTGCATGCACGATCGCCGTTGTCGAATACCATCGAGGCACAATTCGTCCGTACCACGTTGGCGATTCGATGATTTTGGTAACAGGCAACCGCGGCCGCATACGCTACCAAACCGTCAGTCATTCCCCCGTCGGTTTTGCAGTGGAATCGGGGATGCTCGCAGCCGATGAAGCCATGCATCACGAGGACCGCCACATTGTTTCCAATGTAGTTGGTGACGCTCGCATGCGGATCGAGATGGGTCCCGCCGTTAGGTTGTCGCAACGCGATACCGTGGTGATTGCAAGCGACGGGTTGTTTGACAATTTGAGCATCGCCGAAGTTGTGGGTGGCATGCGAAAGGGCAAGCTAAGTCATGCGATTGCCTCGGTCACCGACATTGCGTATAAACGCATGCTTGGCATCGAAGGCAAGCCGTGCAAACCAGATGACTTGAGTGTCATTGCCGTGCGTCCAGTCTAATATTGTCTCAAAAGTCGCTTTTCGCTCCCCGAAAGAGGCCATTCCGCAACACTTTCGCAGAGCGAAAGGCGACGATTTTACCGTTTAAAGACAAAGCCTAGTTGGACAGCGCCAGGTTTTGGACATATTAGCATGATTTTGGTTTGTCTATGAGAGATTTGATCGAGTCCGGATTGATTTGGAGAGCCTCCAGTTGTTTGCGTCGTCTTTTGCGATGAGAGATCGCGGCTGCCGCATTTCGTCGTTGGTAGTAGCTCTGCCGTTGGAGTTCTTCGTTGTG
>JAYVPE010000331.1:0-5397 GCA_043757575.1 Pirellula sp. | reverse complement strand
AGCTTGCGCCTCACCGACGAAACTTGCAACGTCTCGACCACGCACATTGGATGAGACAAAGGTTCGACGCCTGTTCCATTCATGTTCGATGGCCGGTGGCGTTTCCCTGGGTTCAATCGTTGCCACATATTTGAAAGGAATCGTTTGGCCTTGCCGGGTAGCCAGCGGCATCATTCGAATGCGCTCAATGTCTCCGCGGTACATTTCTGGCAGACGAATCACAATCGGAAAACGAGCTCGACCTATGTAGGCTGTTCCACACTCGAGCTGACCCAATGCTTCCACCGTTTGCATGATTACGGCTGCATCCACTCCGTATTGGGCTAACGCAACTCGATCCACTTCGATTCGCAACGTAGAGAGATTCGCCTGGTAGTCTGCTCTCACATCCGCGTGCCCAGGAATCTTTTGCAATACTTCGACAACTTTTTTGGAAAGTCTCGCTAGCTCCTGCAAATCGTCGCCGTAAATGAGAACAGCCACATCCGCTTTAACCCCAGCGACCAATTCGTCAACTCGCATTTCGATCGGTTGCGTAAAACCAAAGATTGCACCGGAAATCGAGTGATTGAGCTCCTTCGAAAACGATTCGATCAGAGTGTCGCGGGTTACACCCTTTGGCCACTGCTCTTTTGGATGCAGCATAACCCACACGTCGGTTTGGTGAACGCCCATAATGTCGTTTGCTATTTCCGGCCTGCCTGTTTTACAAAAAACAGTTTTCACCTCCGGATGCCGCTTGACGATTGTCTCGATTCGCGTCGTCATCTTGACGGAGTCTTCAAGAGTCGCGCTGGGTAGTCGGACCGCTTCGATGAGCAAGTCACCTTCTTCCAGCCGCGGCATAAACTCACCACCCAACCGCAACGCCATCGGTATCGCAATGACGGTCAGGCAAACTGCCATGATGCGGGTTACCATGGGTTTCGCCAAAACGAATCCGAGAATAGGTCGATAGATTGCCAAAGCAATCCGCATTACAAAACTTGCTCTCGTTGCTTGTTTGTTTCGAAAAGGTAAGACGAGCGAGGCGAGGGCTGGCATCACGGTCATCGATACGATCAATGACCCTACCAGGCAAAGCAAAACAGTAACTGCCATCGGAAAAAACAGTTTTCCTGCGCTGCCATCGAGCATCAAAACTGGAAGATATACCACCGCGATAATCAATTCTCCAAATAGAGTAGGCCGGCGCACTTCGAGAGATGCGTCTCTTACAACGGACTCGCGAGTTTCGGCCTCGGTTGCATTTTCCAAGCGGTGTATGCAGTTCTCGATCATGATCACAGAGGAATCCACGATTAGGCCAAAGTCGATGGCCCCCAAACTCATTAGCGACGCTGAAATCCCCAGGGCAAACATCGCATTGATCGCAAACAACATCGATAGAGGAATAGCGATCGCCGTGATTAATCCGGCGCGAAACGATCCCAGGAACAAAAACAAGATCACGATGACCAGCCCGCCACCTTCGAGCAGATTGCGGCCGACGGTTGTCAGCGCGCGATTGATCAACCCCTCGCGATCATAGATGACTTCGATCTCAACACCCTCAGGGAGCGTTGCCTTGAGCTCTTCCAGCCGGTCTTTGACTCGCGCAACAACAATGCGAGGATTCTCACCAACGAGCATCATGGCCATGCCCACGACTATTTCGCCCCGTGAGTCGCGCGTGGCTGCCCCCTGTCTAATAAGTGCGCCTTCCGCAACTTCGGCAACGTCCTTGATCAAAACAGATGATCCTTCATCAGCCGATCGCAACACGATTTGACGGATATCCTCGACCGACTGCAATAATGCATCCCCTTGGATAAAACGTTGCTGGCTGCCCGATATCATGTAACCGCCGCCCGTAGACATGTTGTTTCGAGCAACACTCTTGGCAATGTCGTCCAGCGTCAAATTCATCGTACGCAATCGTTCTGGGTCTGGCCGAATTTCGAACGATTTGTAGTAACCACCATGTGCGTTGACGTCGGTTATACCCCTTACTGCTCGGAGGGCCGGCGAAATTTCCCACTCCAAAATCGACCGTAGTTCCGTGGTGTTATACCGACTTGGATCCCCCCGGACCTCGAATTGCAACACTTCTCCTAATGCGGTGGAAAGCGGACCCAATTGAGGTCGATCCACTCCGTTTGGCATCGCATCAATCGAAGAAAGCCGCTGATTGATTAGCTCCCGTGCCCAATAGAGATTGGTCCCTTCGTCAAAGACCACCGTGATCAGCGAAATCCCTAATCGAGAAATACTCCGTAACTCGGCAGTGTGGGGCAATCCATTGAGTTGCTTTTCAAGCGGCTGCGTTACGTATCGCTCCACTTCAATCGGGGAAAGAGAACCTGCCGACGTTACAACTTGCACTTGGACGTTGGTCAAGTCAGGGATCGCATCGAGCGGCAATTGAAAGCTCGAATAGACACCTGCAATCGAAACGGCCAAGGCAGCAAAAAGAACCAGCCATCGAAATCGGATCGAAGCTTCGATGAGTCTTTGGAGCATTCACTTATTCCTTTTCCAAGAACGCTTGGCTTGCAATCTGGAATACGCCGTCGACAAGAATCGTCCAACCGGTTTCGGCACCCTCGGTAATTTCGACCTTAGCCAGTTGGCGTCTCCCAACCTTGATCGGAACTAGACGAAACTCTTCGTCCGAATCCTGACGAACGAGATAGTCTATGCCATCGTTTGTAAATATAGCTCCGGTCGGGACAACGATACCATCCTGGTAGCGGGACAAAATAAGTCTGGCTATCATGCCCGGTCGAAATCGTAACTCTGGGTTGGCAATCGATGCCGTCAAACGAATGCTGCCCGTCGCCGATTGAACAGTCCCGCCCACCATTTCAATCTTGGCGGGGATTCGACCTAGGGATTCAAGACCTATAATTTCGGCTTCGATTGCCTTGCCAGCGCTCAGTTGCAACAGATCCCAATCACGCTGTCTCAAATCTCCAACGCACCATAGCGAAGTGATATCCGCTACGAGCACAACCAGTTCCCCCATCGAGGCTCGTTCACCATTGGCAAAATAACGTTCCAAAACAATGCCATCTCCGGGTGAATGATGAATGAACCTGTCTGGTAATAGTGCATTCAACGGTTTGGTCGCTAACTCAGAATCCCATATTTTCATTCCAAGGTAGCGACGCATATCCGACTGGATACTCTGCAATGAACCCTCAGCGGCCGCCAAATCAGATTCCGCAGCGAGAATCGCTTGTTGGATATCAAACCTTGATTGTTCGATTGCACCTCGCAATACGGCTCGTGCCCCTTCACGATCCGTAGTCCTTTCGATCATTGCCTTTTCAGCCATCACACCCGAGTTGATTGCTCGTTCTGAGATTTGAGACATTTGAGTGGCTGCCCAATACTTGGCGTAAGCAGACAATATCTTGGCACCGTAGTCAGCCGTTTGTACACTCGGAGGGGGCAGCCAATCGCGGCTAGGCTTTTCGGAAGTGGCTTCGATCTTTTCTATGATCTCATTCACACGTTTTTCGATTGCGCGATGCCATTCGACGGAGCGTTGTGCTTTCATGGTGAGTAGTTGTTGCCGTGCCAGCCCACCCCGCAATGTCGTCAATTGCGAAGAGGACATTTCGAGCAGCGGTTCCCCTCTACGAATGGTTTGGCCAAGCGGGCGAGACAGTTCCTCTACGATAACATCGGCTGGGGCGGTCACAGCGTAATGCCGGGCTGGATCCAGTTCGAGCTTCGCCGGAATGAGCCTATCCTCGTTCCAATCAGATACTTGAACGGAGCCGAATCGAACCCCCGAGGCACGCTGCATTCCAGTGGACACATGGATAAAGAACGGATCATGGCTTCGCTCAGGGAGATCCGCATTTATCTGTTCTAGAATTTCCGGACTGGATTGCCTGCGGGTCACGCCGTCGGAAAGAAGCCAAGACCTCATGGTTTCGCTATTACGAAGCCCTGAGACGATACCGACCGCGCACCCTAACGGAAGCAAAATGACCAGCCATGGAGTTAATCGAGTGAAGTTCAATTGCAATCTTGGCCAGGAAAAAGAAACTGAAAATCATTCCGCAGGTCACCCTGACTATTGTGGTTGCATGTACGAATTCACGCTATGTTCTACGGAGTTGTCTTCGACTTATTCTGGCCAACTATTTCGGTTAGACCGATTTTTCGGTTGGTTCATAGGGTTTTTAGGGGCGGTGGGGCGAGAAGCGTGGCGCAATGAACGGAATTTCCTCTGTGGCTCCGCACATCCGCGTGCGTTCTCCAAATGCGATTTCGTTGCAGGACGTACTCAGGAAAGTAGCCAGCTTGTATTATACTTTCTAGATGGACTATCTAATTTGCCGATCGTTCGCCATGGCTCCCAGAGGTGCTTGAAATTCGCATTCGACCATTTCAGAATTCGCAATTGTTGATTGCTACCACGCTATTTGCGTCGGTGGTCGTCGTTTGTCTGACCTGCCCTGCTGTTCGCAGTCAGGGCGACCAAGGTGAACCGACGAAATCATCTGTCGAACAATTGGCGTTTTTCGAAAAGGAAATTCGGCCGCTGCTCGTTGAGCATTGTTTCGAGTGTCACAGTCGCAAGGCGGGGCGTCTCAAGGCCGAACTTCTTTTGGACTCACGTCAAGGAATGCTAAAAGGGGGCGATTCTGGGCCCGCTATTGTTGCTTCGAATGCGGACGAGAGCTTGCTCATTCAGGCGGTTCGATATGAAGCCTTCGAAATGCCACCTAAAGGCAAACTGCCCCCAAAAGACATTGACGCCTTGACGCAATGGGTTGCCATGGGAGCACCGTGGTCACCCGAAATCGCATCATCGGAAGAGTCGACCCGCGATGTTTTTGATTTGCTGAATCGAAAAGAAAAACATTGGGCATGGCAACCTATTCAAAACCCCCCTCGTCCGCCGGTTGTCGATCAAAACTGGCCAAGAAGTGCTATCGACTATTTTATTCTTTCTGGACTTGAAGGGGCCGGAATGAGGCCCGCATACCAAGCGGACAAAGCCTCTCTAGTTCGGCGACTCTATTTTGATTTGATTGGACTACCTCCTTCGTCTGCGCAAGTGCAGAGTTACCTGGCCGACAAAAGCGAAGATGCAACGGAACAACTCGTTGATCAACTGCTTGAATCGCCTCACTTTGGAGAACGCTGGGGCAGGCACTGGCTGGACCTAGTGCGTTATGCAGAATCGCGTGGGCACGAATTCGATAACGATGCACCATATGCTTATCAATATCGCGACTATGTGATCCGGGCGTTCAATGCCGATCTGCCCTACGACCAATTTGTGCGTGAGCACATCGCAGGTGATCTTTTGAAATCACCTCGGCTCAACCCCGCTGATAATTATAATGAGTCGATTCTAGGCACAGGCTTTTGGCACCTTGGTGAATGGGTACA
>JAYVPE010000330.1:0-5415 GCA_043757575.1 Pirellula sp. | reverse complement strand
CGTTATCAAACGCAAGACGTCGTTCGGGCAGTGATTGACTCAGGCCGCGACGACATCGCGTTATACACGGGCAACGACGACAACATCGTCGCCGATCTGCTGACACCGTATTGCTTCGCCCAACAAGAACGCCGCATCGTTGGAGGCTTGCTCGGTCATTGGTCAGTGTGGACGAAGCGAGCGGTGGAGATACAGGCAGGTTGCCATAAAACGGTTGTCACTCCCGAACTGTTGCGATTGGGTGTCGAGGTCACGGACTGCAATGCGGCTTTTTTTGATGCGGCCAATGGGTTCCGAGGTTGCATCGCTGGCTTGCACGAGGTACTTCGTCGGCAGGGATTGTTAGATGGTCTATGGTGCCTGGATGAAAACGAAACGCTCAGCCCAGGTCAACTAACTGAAATTGATCGAGTCATCGAATGCTATCCGCATCTGAACGATGATCAGTTCGTAGCAAATCACCTTGATAGTTGGCTGAGCTGAAAGTAACGCACGTGAATGTCGAAGCGAGGCGAGTTGTAATAGTAGGAGGTGGTGTGATCGGGACTGCCTGCGCGCACTACCTAGCGCAATCTGGCTGGCAGGTGACTGTGGTCGAACAAGGGAAGTTCGGCAAAGGCTGCTCACATGCGAACTGTGGATTCGTTTCACCAAGCCATATACTGCCGTTGGCTCAAGCCGGTGCCATCCGCAAGACACTCCAGGCATTGTGTCAGAGAAACTCTCCGCTGTACGTGAAGCCTCGAATCGACCCAACGCTGTGGAGTTGGTTTTACCATTTCGCCCGGCGGTGCAATGATCGCGACATGTTTGAATCTGGGCGTGCTATCCAGGCCCTTCTGAATTCATCCCGTGGACTCTACGACGAATTGTTTCGGAAAGAGACGCTCGAGGCAGAGTGGGAAACACGTGGCTTGTTGTTCGTGTTCCGAACCGCCGCAGCAATGGAGCATTATGCGCATACAAATAAATTACTAAGCGATCGGTTCGGTTTAGCCGCAGTGCGTTATGACGAAGATGCCTTAACCCAGTTGGAACCGGCGCTACGACCGGGTTTAGCGGGCGGGTGGCACTATGAGAACGATGCGCATCTCCGCCCGGACAAACTGATGACTGCGTGGCGAGGTCTTTTGACGCGAAATGGCGTAACGATCCGCGAAGATTGCCAGTTGCGGGGTTTCATCCGGCAGCATGATCACGTCACAACGGCTGAGACCTCCTGCGGGACGCTTCCGGCAGAGGCTTTCGTCATCGCGACAGGGGCTTGGACTCCACGGCTAAACCTCGACCTGGGATGTCGCATACCGATCCAGCCTGGAAAGGGATACTCGATCACGATGCCACGACCTGCGAAATGCCCCAAGATCCCGCTCATGTTCGAAGAACACCGTGTTGCGGTGACGCCGATGCAGACTGGCTATCGGCTCGGTTCCACGATGGAGTACGCTGGCTATGATGCAAGCCTCAATGCACGCCGACTTGAACTATTACGCGTTGGAGCCGGACACTATTTACAGGAACCCACGGCCGAACCGGTGGTCGAACAATGGTATGGGTGGCGGCCGATGACCTACGACGGCAAGCCGATCATTGACCGCAGCCCCGGATTGCAGAATGTCTACATCGCCGCTGGCCACAACATGCTGGGGCTGTCGATGGCCCCAAGCACGGGCAAGTTGATCGCGGAAATACTGAATAACGAGCCTCCACACCTTGATCTGCGGCCGTATTCAGCCGCCCGCTTTTGATAGGCAAGCGCCAAACAAAACGAATAGGCAACCAGATTCAAAAAAGAACGGACATTAGGAATGAATAACCAATTCGTTTGGTTTAGTGCTAGTTGGGTTTGCATTCTACTTTTGTGCTTTGCCAGGCAAGCCGAGTTGAGCCAAGCCCAGTCGGTGACGATCCATGCTGAGCACCCTCGCATCTTCGTGAACAAGCAGTCGCTGCAGAGAATCGCGAACCAATGCGACAAGGGTGGTCCGATGGAACCGAGCTACCAATCGCTGTTGCGATGGGTGGACTCCAATCCTTTGAAAGCGAACAATGCCTACTTCCCTCGTTCGTATTGCGATGCGAGATTCGGCTTCCTTTATCTAATCGAAAAGGAACTGGGTCGAGACGTTAGCCGCTTTGTTCGCCATTTCAAAGATGCCTGTTGGAAAGCGGATGGGACATGCTCTGGCGTTATGCCCTCCTTTCGGTATTGATCTGCGCGAGTTTGACCACGTTACAGGCCGCAGAGATTCGTATGCATGTTGAAGACTCCGTCATTGGGAAACGCTTGCCCTGCCGCGTTCATCTCAAGGAGATTGGTTCCGAGATTGGCACCACCAATCATCGGGTCAGTCGAGAGTCGGCCCAGTTCTTTTTGGATTGGGTACATGAACGCGAGGGGAAATTGAAGTTGAGCGATCCAGGTCAGCGCGAGGAGGTCATGTTGCACCATCGTGCTGGGGAAAAATTCTGGATGAACAAGTTGGAATCCGCGAACGATTAACGGAGATACGAACTATGAAAAGATCATCGAAGCACCATGGAATCTTGCGGCAAGCAAAATTGGCCTTAGCGATGGGCGTCCTGCTGACCGCGGGTCGAGCGGCCGCAGTTGAAGCCACCGGGCCGCTCCGCGCGCATCCAACCAACGGTCGCTACTTCACGGACGGGTCGGGCAAGGCGGTTTACTTGGCGGGAGCGCACACTTGGAACGAACTGTACGACGCCCGCGGACCGCTCGATTACTCCGCCTACCTGAATTTCCTGGTGCAACACAACCACAACTTCACAAAGTTTCGCGCCTGGGACTCCACGCTCTTGTATAAGCCCATGTACTACAAACGCACGGGCCACGGAACCGCGTCAGACGGTCTGCCGAAAGTGGACTTGAACCAGTTCGATCAAGCCCATTTCGATCGGATGCGCGAGCGGCTAATCGCCGCCAGGGACAAGGGCATTTATGTCATGATCATGCTCTTTACGACTGAGGAACTCAACGGCGATCCGGCCTTTTCAAATCCAACGGGCACGGGCAGTTGGGATCGCACGGCTCGATGTCGATGGTCCTTTCACCCTTACAACAAGCTGAACAATCTCAATGGAATTGATGGCGGGAACAGGGACAATTCAGCGCCTGCCAAAACCGAGACCCTGTCCTATCCCGGTATCACATCGCTGCGTGAGGCTTACATCCGGAAAGTCATCGATACGGTCAATAGTTCCGCGGAGGGGATCGGGCCGGGCGGCGCAAAGGCATGGCAGGAGAACCACTTCTTCGCCTACGCGATCAAGAAACACTTGCTCGCCTGGCTCGATCCGAAGCCCCCGGCGTACCGCAACGACAATGAGTCGCGAATCCACTTCAAGGGCTACCTGCCCGGATGAAAGGAACATTCTCTATGAAAAACATCACACAGAAACAGTTAACAACCATGAAAAGCACAACGACGATCACGTTGGCACTCGGTGTCGGGATCTTGCTGACCGTCATCTCGCGCGCTCCCGCGCAGGGACCAGACAAGCCGTCAGATGTCGAGCAGCCCCTGTTCCCCACGCGGGATTCGGTCAAGGGGATGAAGCTGAAAGTCAGCCCGAACGGGCGGTACTTCGTCGATCAGGACGGCAAGCCTTTCTTCTACCTCGGCGACACCGCTTGGCTGCTCATTCAAAGGCTGAACCGCGAGGAGTTGGACGTATACCTGAAGGATCGGGCCGGCAAGGGGTTCACCGTCATCCAGGCGTACGTGATACGTGGGCTGGAAGCGGTAAATTCGCGTGGTGAAAAATCGCTGATCGGGGCGAGCCCGCTCATCGACCGCACCCCACCAAGCCAAATGAAGAGTTCTTCAAGCATGTGGACCACGTCGTCAACCGGGCCAACGAACTCGGTCTCGTGCCGGCCTTGGTCGTCGCCAAGTCGTGGCACGTCAGCATGAGCACGCACCCGGAGCGGGTGTTCGACCCCAAGAACGCCTACAGTGCAAAAACGATTCAGGGCGATATGGGAAAATTGCCGCTGGAGATCCCTCGTGATCGAAACGGATCCTTCGAACCGCAATTGATAGTCAAGCATCAAAGACGTATCCCTGGGTTTGATGAAAAGCTTTTAGCACTCTACGCCAAAGGAATGACAACGCGTGACATTCAAGACATTGTCAAAGAACTTTATGGCGTCGATGTCTCACCGACATTGATCTCCGAGATCACCGAAGATTTGGATTCTCAGGTGAAGGCTTGGCAAACTCGCAGGCTCGACGCGGTGATGCCAATTGTGTTCTTAGATGGCCTGGTAGTGCATATTCGCAGCGAGTCTGGACGTGTTATCGAACACACGATGTATGTGGCCATTGGCGTGAATTTCTCAGGGAGGAAGGAACTTTTGGGCTGGATGAGACCGAAGGCGCCAAGTTTTGGTTGTCGTGTTTGACGGATTTAAAGAACCGAGGCTTGAACGACATCTTTATAGTTTGCGTCAACGGCTTGAGTGGTTTTCCTGAAGCTATCCAGACGGCCTATCCGAAGACGAAGGTCCAGCTGTGTATCGTGCACTTGGTTCGAGCCGCTTTGAAGTACGTCAATGACGAAGATAGTCGCGAAGTGATCGCGGACTTGAAGAAGATCTATCAAGCAGCAAGCGCCATCGAAGCCGAGGAAGAATTAGAGAAATTTTCTAAGAAGTGGGATGCGAAATACCCGACAATATCAAAGCAGTGGCGATTGAAGTGGCCGCATATCGTGTCGATGTTCGAGTTTCCAACACAGATTCGGAAAGCGATCTACACGACGAATGTGATCGAGTCCGTCAACAGCGTGATTCGCAAGTTCACTCGCAACCGCAAAAAATATCCGAATCGTGATTCGGCGTTGAAATTGATCTACATGGCGATCCACGAAGCATCAAAGAAATGGACGATGCCAATTCCTAAATGGAAAGAAGCATTGAATCACTTCGCGATCATGTTCGAAGATCGAATGCCTAAGCAACTCAACTAAAGACAAAAATTCAAGCTGACACAAAATTCCGTACATGCCCCCTGCGACAAGGACCAGGGCCTCCGCGTGCGCCCCGAGCACATCCACGAGGCGCTGCGTCAATTCGTCGGCATCGCTGACCATCCCTTTAGCAAGACGATTCCGCTCGGCCTCACCGACAAAGACAAGTTGCAGGGGCTGTGGGGATGAAAATGTAGTCGGACACGATCCGCTTCCTGGACACAACCGAACGGAATTGAAGAGTACGCCCTATCACCATCACCCGCACGGGTCAAATTACCATGCTTAGACACTATGCGATGAAACTATGACATTCGACTTTCTCTCACAGCTTCGACAAGGCACTGCGATCCCTGCACATCCGCTTGCTCTCACCTCAAATCGTCGGCTTGATGAACGACGTCAGCGGGCACTCACTCGCTA
>JAYVPE010000329.1:0-5417 GCA_043757575.1 Pirellula sp. | reverse complement strand
ACCATTCTTTCCTCGACGTCGATTCGGGTGCCAATATCAGCCACTGTCTGACGGACGGTGCTCACACGGCTGTCGTTGACCGAGAATTTATTACTTGTTTTAGCCACTTCGACCATTGTCAGTCGAGCTTGAAGATTTTCGACTTCGACTTCGAGTTGTCTTTTGGCTGCAAGCATCTCATCCAGTTTGCGTCGAGCGCCTTCCAGATTCTTTTCTCTAGCGGACAGAATCTTTGCCACCTTCTCCGCAGTCGCTTCTTGCGTTTGATAGCTCTTGAACCGACTGGCTAAGTCCTTTTTGACTTGTTCCATATCAAATGACTTTCCACCATAGCTAACAAATTTGGCACCGCTTTGGACATCATCCTTGAGTTTCAAAATGGCTTGTTTTGATTTTGCTAGCGTCGCATTCTTGGATTGCACTTCGCGCTGGAGACGGGCCACTTCCACTTCTTCGCGAGCGATGACTTTTAAGTTTCCTGCAATTTCAGGCTTTAAGTCGTTGATCATTTCCCGTGCTCGGCTGATTTCGACATCGAGCGGAATCTGATCCTTAATCGTATCTCGCAAGCTGTGGTAGCCAGTCTTAATGTAGCTGACGCCCGATCTGCCAACAAAAATGGCGCCAAAACCAACAACAATTGCAGAAGCCAACAAAACTTTCTTTAGCATGGTATTTCCCCCAAAAGCTGATGAAACAGATACGGGACCCCCCGTTCTGCCGCCGTTCTGCCGCTCCCATTCATCACGTCGCTTTCAAGGCTGAATCGCCCTTTGCAAATCAGCAAACCTTAAAAAACCGACCGGATATGAGGGGCACGGACAGAGAGACATTCGGGGGCGGTTACGGAATCTTGGAAGTTTTTCCTTTTTTCGGGAAACGCCATCCCTTTTTTCAAAAATCCTTCGAAAGCTGATTCTGGAAGGAACTTTAAGTGATTCGAGGGACTCAACCGCAATTCCCAATGGAGACAGCTTGCGAACCTCCGGTGAAGCAATCTTGACTCCAAGTTCCAATTTTCTTAATTCCCATCAGCTTGGAGCCAATGCCGAACTCGCTTTGTTGCCATAATGTCATTCCGAAAAACGCAAAACACTCAAACAATCGATTGCCGGTTTCGCCTCCGGTTTCTCTGCTGCGCGATCGTTTGCCTGTTCGGAACAGGTTGTCGGCAACGTGCATATACTGAGCTCTACGTTGAGAACATGGCCAGCGAAATTCGAATGCTGGAGGACCGAATTTTTGAATTTGACGCGGCATATCTCGAAAAAGATGCTGGATATGAATCTGCGGTACTAGAGCTCGATCGACTGAGGAAGAAGACCGCAGAGCTTCAACGCCAACTTTCAATACTAGAGCTTCGCAACACCTCGTCTCCTGGCTTGGAAAACCCTCCGCTAAAACTCAAAGGACAGCCTCGTGTTCCGACCGAAAAATTTCCCGATGAATCGTTGAGTGTACCCTCCGTTTTGATTCCAGACTCGATTAAGTTGGAGACGATCGAAAATCCGCCGGTCGTCTCTCGAACACCTGTCGCTCCGCCGACACTCAACAACAAAAATGGGACACCGGACGCTGGCGAGTTGTTACCACCGGCCTTGCCCAACGGTCCCGACAAACCGAAGAAACTGCCGGATGGTCCTAACAGCGCTCCATCGCTCCTCCGAAAAGCCTTCCCGAAAATCAAGGATGACAATACCCAAGGCGCGATGCAGCGCGGAATGATTCGATTGCCGGAGGGATCGAAGGTGCAATTTGCGTCAGCCGTCGAGCCCGTTGCAAACGGCAAGCCGATTGAAGTCGTTGATAATAATATTGTCGAAATCGCTTTCCACCCGACGATGTGCCGAGGGCATAATTTCGACGATCGCGCCGGTGACGATGGTCTTTACTTGGTGGTGATTCCGATCAATGCAACTGGCCAAGTTTTAAACCAAACGGGCACCCTTACAGTCATTGTCGAGGATGGTGCAGAATCCAAAGACCATGGTCGCATTGCTTCCTGGGAGTTTACCCCGGAGCAACTTGCAGAGACGCTTGAACCGATTGGGGCTGCTCAAGGTTTTCATCTCAGCTTGCCCTGGCAAGACAAAATGCCGACAAGCAAAATAGTCACCGTTTTCCTTCGCTATTCGAACGCAAACGGACGTACTCTAGTGAACCGGCGCGACGTACATCTGCGCATGACGTCTACCGAGCAGTCTGTCTGGACCCCACGCAAGCCAACCGCGTCAAGATAGAATGAGCTCCAGCCCCCAAATGCGATTGCGGGCGTGGACAGGACTGTGTTGACATTATGCTCAATCCTCTCTTACTACCGAGCCATCCTCTTCCTCATCGAAATCGACTTGTATGCAAATCACACACCACGGCGGTCATTTGGGTGTTACGGGTTCTTGTCATGAACTCCACTTTACGGATTCACGATCCGTCTTGATTGATTGCGGCATGTTTCAAGGACAAGACGCACGCGGTAGAGCTGGCATGGAAATCGACTTCCCGCTAGACGATGTTCAAGCTCTTATCCTAACGCACGTCCACATTGATCATATCGGACGGATCCCATATCTGGTGGACGCTGGATTCAACAAGCCCATCTACTGCACCAAGCCTACAGCAAAGCTCCTGCCGATCATGCTCGAGGATGCCATGCGGTTAGGGATTACTCGAAATCGCCGTGTCATTAAGGATTTTCTGGAAGACCTGAGGCGACTAATTCGACCTATCCAGTACGGCAAATGGACGAATTTGCAAACCGGCAAGTCGCATGACGTGCAACCAAGCAGGGATGACGGCACCCAGCACGGACTGGAATTTCGATTTCAACCTGCTGGCCATATTCTCGGTTCTTCGTATGTCGAAACGAACTACGGCGCTGAGCGTTACGTCTTTAGCGGCGACCTAGGTTCGCGATGCACTCCCATCTTGAATGAGCCAAAGAGCCCCGAGCGTGCGGATGTCTTGGTCCTTGAGAGCACCTATGGCGATCGAATTCACGAGGGGCGAGAGACTCGCTTGCATCGACTTGAATCGATCTTGTGTGAAACCATGCAAAATCACGGCATCACCATCATTCCAGCGTTCAGTCTGGGGCGAACGCAGGAGTTGCTTTACGAAATGAACTTGATAATGGAAGACATAGGTCACAAAACTCAGTGCACTTTGCTGAAACAAATCGATGTTATTGTCGATTCACCTTTGGCGATCAAACTAACGGACATCTACGAACAGATGCGGGAGTTTTGGGACGAGGAAGCACGCGAGGTTTTGACGGTCGACAATCAACCACTCGTTTTTAAGAATCTTGTGGAAATCAATCGCGGCGGAGATCACCGCGAAACCTTGAGCTACCTTCAAAAATCGGGACGGCCGGCGATCGTAATTGCGGGCAGCGGTATGTGCACAGGCGGCCGGGTCGTGAACTACCTCAAAGCGTTTCTAGGTCTGGAAAACACCGATGTCGTCTTCATCGGTTATCAAGGAATAGGCACCCTCGGTCGGGCAATTCAAAACTGCCAGGGTGGGCAGGGAAAAGTTTGGATTGACCATCAAGAGTTCGAAGTCAAAGCAAAAACCTACACGTTAAGCGGCTACTCGGCCCATGCGGACCAATCCGATTTGCTCCGATTTGTGCAAGGAATCCCAGTAAAACCCAACGAGATACGACTTGTCCATGGCGAGGCACCGGCAAAAGCAGCCCTAGCAGAGCAATTAAGAAATCTTGATTACAATGTGACCTAATGATAGCGAGAGGAAAGCCGCATTGGATTGCGGCTCCCCTTCCTACGAGTCGGACAGGCGCTACGAGTCGGACAGGCGACTCAAGTTCCGAATTCAGGTCTACGACGACCGAGTTGTTCCTGGAGTCGCATGACAATGCTGGTGTGCATTTGGCTGACTCGGCTTTCGCTCAGATCCAGGGTCGCACCGATTTCCTTCATCGTCAATTCTTCATAATAGTACAAAATGATGATGAGTCGTTCATTGCGATTAAGACCTTTGGTAACCAGTCGCATCAGGTCGCTCTTGTTGACGCGACGAGTTGGGTCTTCGCTACGTTTGTCCTCGAGGACGTCAATTTCTCGGACGTCTTTGTAGCTGTCTGTTTCATACCACTTCTTATTGAGCGAAACTAAGCCGACGGCAGATGCGTCACTCTTCATTTTTTCAAGTTCATCGATCGAAATGCCCATGTAGGCACACAGTTCGTGCGTGCTGGGTGTTCGGCCATACTTAGCTTCGAGGAGCTTAGTCGCCTCGTTGAGTTTGCTAGCTTTGCTTCGGACGAGTCGAGGGACCCAGTCCATAGTTCTCAATTCGTCCAGCATCGCGCCGCGAATTCGCGGGACGCAGTAAGTTTCGAATTTGACGCCGCGTTCCATATCAAACGCATCAATGGCATCCATCAAACCGAAGATACCTGCACTGATCAGGTCATCCAGTTCAACACCTTCTGGGAGCTTTGCTCTAAGCCGTTCGCCATTAAAGCGAACTAGAGGCATGTAGCGTTCGATGAGGATATTTCTCAAATCGACGTTTGTTAGGTCCGCTTTGTATTTAGTCCAAACATCAAAAATGTCGATGCTCGATGCTACAGTCGTCGCCATCCGAACCTCCGTGATTGATATGGCAAGGGTTATGATCACCAGCCGCAACTGGGATCCAATGGTCGTGTTATCTGGTGTTGCTCCGCGAACGAAGCAAACGTGTGTGTACCCATTCCATTTGGCAACACATGGTTCTCGCCACAAATCGTCCTGATCCGCTGCGAGCAATCCGTTCTGGGATGCGGACTCTACTGACTTGGAACTGGTAATTCCACATCAATATGAGCAAAGAACTATTCTTGCCCTGCTCAGGCTTTACCAAATTGCCTAGTTCTGCCTTTTTCTGAGTACTGGACTCGAAAAACAGTGAACGGCAAACGGTAAAGGTCTGATCAAGGAGCGTTCTTTCGTCCCTCTCGTAGCTTTTCAAACTTATTCCTGTAGTTCATTTCGACACTTTGGCGAACCACCGAATCCGCAACTTGTCCAATTCCCAGGCCGATTGTGGCAAATACCACTGAAGCGGATAGGCATTGAGTCAAAATGGATTCTGGAGTTTCACCGCTCATCAAACCAAGAATAATCGTGGTCGACAAAGCGATACTACCAAGGCATGCCGCAAACAAGCGTCCCAACGAATGACTCACTGGGGAAAGGGTTTCTAAGCTATTTGACCAAAAGTTTCCCTTTGGATTGAACGTTGACCAAGTCGACCATCTGACTTAATTTTTAACGCTACGTCAGTCGGCACTTCCCGTCGAAAGTACTATCGGCGACGGTTGAACCGTTTCTTCACCCCGTTGCAAAAAAAATCAAGTTGTTTTCGAATACCGAACGCAACTTTTACCGATCCCTCCTATTTCCCCAAAA
>JAYVPE010000328.1:0-5418 GCA_043757575.1 Pirellula sp. | reverse complement strand
TGCGCTGCAAAGATCATGAGTCTGCTCAATCCCACCGATCCCCCATTCTCTGGAATTTGTACTGATGTTTACCATCGAGGGTAAGTCCTGCAACCGCTTCTGTGACGGGTTGCCTCGCCGCAATTTTTTAAAAATCGGATCACTCGGGCTCGGAGGGCTTTCCTTAACTCAGTTGCTACGCGCCGAAACAGCCAAAAAGATTGGCAATTCAAACAGGTCGGTGATTATGGTGTATCTGCCTGGCGGTCCACCGCATCAGGACATGTACGATCTCAAGCTGGATGCCCCCGTCGAGATTCGCGGCGAATTCAGACCGATCTCGACGAACGTGCCTGGGATACAGATCTGCGAACACCTGCCGCTCTTAGCGAAACTGGCAGATAAGATTGCAATTATTCGATCCATGGTCGGTGCTAAAGATAGACACGAATCGTTTCAATGCATGACGGGCCGCCTCAATGAACGCAATCCACCTGGCGGATGGCCGGAGTTTGGCTCGGTCATTTCCAAGCTACAAGGAACACATGATCCGACGCTAGCTTCCTATGTAAATCTGTCGCCCAAGATGAAGCACACACCGTACAACTTCGGTAAATCGAGCTTTCTTGGCCACGCTCACACACCCTTCAATCCCTCCGGCGATATCAAGGATGATATGGTACTCGGCAGTATCACGACTGAGCGACTCGCGGATCGTAAAGCATTGCTGTCAAGCATCGATCATTTCCGACGCGATCTCGATAGTAGTGGGGCCATGGAGGGCTTCGATTCTTTTCAGGAACGCGCGTTCGATATTTTGACATCAAGCAGGATGCTCGAGGCACTCGACCTTTCCTCGGAATCCCCAAAACTACGCGAGCGGTATGGCAAAGGGACGGACAAAGAACAAGGGGACGCAGCACCGAGACTGAACGAGCAATTCTTGCTCGCACGTCGACTCGTCGAAGCAGGCGTGCGTGTCGTGACCCTGAGTTACTCGTTTTGGGACTGGCATGGGAATAACTTCAAAATAGCCAAGCAAAATCTCCCTGACTTCGACCAGGCGCTCAGTACGCTCATTGAAGACCTCGACGATCGTGGCATGCTGGTTAACACAACGGTCATTGCATGGGGAGAATTTGGGCGTACACCCAAGATTAACAAAGACGGTGGACGCGACCACTGGCCGAACGTTTCCTGTGCGCTGCTTGCTGGCGGTGGAATGAAAACGGGCCAAATCATCGGTGCGACCGATCGCCTGGGCGGAGAAGCAGTACAGCGTCCAGTAACTTTTCAAGAAGTATTCTCGACCCTTTATCACAACCTCGGGATTAACGCTTTGACCACCACCGTGAGAGACGCAACCGGCCGCCCACATTATCTCGTCGATGACGGTTGCCAGCCGATGAAGGAACTAGTCTAGCTGTCGAAGCATATGCCCAGCTCTGAAGACAGAACAACCGATCAAACTCGAGCTTCGTGGCAATTGCCTGCCGGAGTTTCGCGTGGGACGTGGGACTATGTTACCCAGCCCGAAATCGCAACGGACTACGATCGATTTCATGCAGGCCATCCGTTGCTTGAATTAGATCGGAGGTTGATTGCAGAACATCTTGGTCCGGCAGCAATTCGGTCGGATGGGTCGCGTCGGATTGCCGTCGACTTTGGATGTGGAACGGGGCGCAATTTAATTCCATTGGCGGAGCAAGGTTGGCGGGTGGTCGGTGTCGATTTAAGTTTGGATATGCTCGAAGAGTACAGGACTAAGGCGTCGCTAGTGGCTCAGAGCCGAGCGGTCGCGATTCGCGCCAATATGGCGCATCTAGAGTGTTTGGCTGAGGGTTTTGCGGATGCTGTTTTGTGCATGTACAGTAGTTTGGGCATGGTTCAAGGCCGCGATAATCGACGCTCGTTTATGAAACACGCGAAAAGAATCCTCACTGCGGATGGCAAGTTTTTTGTTCACGTCCACAATCGAGGCTCCTGGCTACGAGATCCAGGCGGAGTGCGACGAACGCTAATGGATTGGTTTCGAGCTCTGCGCGATCCAACTTGGGAGTTGGGAGATAGCGTCTACGCGTATCGCGGGTTGCCGTCGATGTTTCTACACATTTACTCGGAGCGCGAATTGCGAAGTGACTTGATTGCAAGTGGTTTGCTGATTGAACGCTTCTATCGGTTAAATCGTCAATCGAACGAATTGCTGACCGGTCCCTGGTTTCCCCATTTAAGAAGTGGGGGCTTCCTGGCCGTTTGCACGTAGTCGTTTGCACGGGGCTGGTGAGCGGCATTGGGCGTTGGCCGCCGGTTCTTGCATGGCAAATCGACACCACGGGATCGGCGGCTAGCGGCTTGCCGCTTGCCGCTCAAAGTGAGTGCCAATTGCCGACACTCCGTTTTGGTCCATACCTGTGTTCAGCGAGATGGTCTAGAATACCTGCCATCCTCAACATCTTTACTCCTTCATATAAGGTATCGACATATGATAAAGAGCTTGCTCTCCAATCAACTCATTGGCTTACCCCTCGCACCCACCATTCTCTCGCTGATTTATTTCGCTTCATTTTCGATTGCCCAAGACATCGCAACCAAGCCCCTTTTGTCGGGCATTGAACTTGAGAATTTCGACAAATCGGTAGCACCGGACGAAGACTTCTTTCGGTACGTGAATGGCCAATGGCTCGCGAAAACGAAAATACCTGACGACCAATCGAACTACGGTGCGTTCACCGCGTTGGACATTGAAACCAAGGAAGCGATCAAGAAGATCATCGAGGATGCAAGCGCACAAAAAAGTCCGTCGCCCATCGCCAAGCAAGTTGGAGACTTTTATCGTTCGTACACCGATATCGCTCAAAGAAACAAAGCCGGCCTCCAACCGATTCAGGGGATGCTGAGCCAGATCAAAGCCATCGGTAACAAAGACGAGCTTTTGAAACTCGCTGGTAGCTTTTCTCGACGTGGCATTGCAAGTTTTTACAATTTCTATATCGAGCCAGATGCAAAACGCTCGGATCAATATGCCGTCTACCTCAACCAAGATGGCACGACGTTACCTGATCGCGATTACTACTTGGAGGACACGGAACGCTACCAGTCGATTTTGGCTGTGTATACCAAGTTCATCGAAAAGATGCTCGCTCAAATCGAATGGCCGAATCCTAACGAGTTTGCGAACAAGATTGTCGAACTAGAGCGATCCTTTGCACAATCGCAATGGACCCAAGTCGAATTAAGAGACCCGCTCAAAGCCTACAACAAAATGCCCGCTTCGGAATTGGCCAGTAGTTTTCCACATCTGGCTTGGTCCGACTATGCAACGTCGGCAGGCCTGCCGACCGGACTCGACGTGATCGTCGGCCAGCCGAGCTTCATGACCGGTGCCTCGAATAGCATCAATGAAAGCGATTTGGAAACGCTCAAGGCTTATCTTGCGTTTCGCATGATCGACTCCTACGCACCACTTTTAAGTGAGTCGATAGAAAAGATGCACTTCGATTTTCACAAAACAACTCTGAGCGGTGTTACCGAACAAGAACCGCTTTGGCGAAGAGGCGTTGACGCGTGCAACGGGCGGCTTGGAATGCCGGTCGGTCAACTCTATGTTGAAAAATACTTCTCACCCAAGTCCAAAGAGAAGATGAATATCCTGGTCAAGAATCTCATGATCGCTTTTGAAAAACGAATCGATCAACTGGAGTGGATGGGCAATGGGACAAAAAAACAAGCTAAAGAAAAATTATCGCAATTCACTCCGAAAATTGGCTACCCCGATGTTTGGAAAGACTACTCATCGGTGAAGATCGTGCCTGACAACGTCATCGCCAACATGGGAGAAATATCGGAGTTCGAGCACAACTACCAGATCAACAAGCTTGGCAAGCCTATCAATCGCAGCGAATGGTTCATGCCACCGCAAACAGTGAACGCATACTACAATCCTTTGATGAATGAGATTGTCTTTCCGGCCGCGATTCTTCAGCCGCCCTTCTTCAATCTGGCAGCAGATGATGCTGTCAACTACGGAGGCATAGGTGCCGTCATTGGACACGAGCTCAGCCACGGTTTTGATGACAGCGGTCGTAAGTTCGATGGCAAGGGAAATCTACGAAACTGGTGGACAACGTCTGACCAAGAAGAATTCGAAGCAAGATCTACCAGGCTGGTTAAACAGTACGATGCATACAAACCGTTTCCAATGGATAGCGTTAACGGCAAGTTTACGCTCGGCGAGAATATTGGCGACCTTGGAGGCATGAGCGTTGCCTACACCGCCTATCAGTTGTCGTTGCAAGGTAAAGACGCTCCGGTCCTAGACGGTTTCTCAGGCGATCAGCGGTTCTTTATCGGCTGGGCTCAAGTCTGGCGTCGCAAGTACCGCGATGAAGAACTCAAAAAACGATTGCTGACCGACCCACACTCGCCCAGCCAATATCGATGCAATGGAATCGTATCCAACTTGGATCCGTTCCATGCTGCATTCCAGATCAAGCCAGATTCAAAGATGTTTATCGATACGGACAAACGTGTCCGCATCTGGTAGTTGCAGTTCCGTTGTACCAAAAGCCAAATCATGAACACTTGTTTGCGTCTAGTTGCGATCGTTACTTTGGCAGTCCCGCTAAATCATTCGGCCTTGGCCCAAGCGAACGATGCTTGGCCTGGGCAAGTGAGTGAAACCGATAAAGTCGTATTGTCATCGGATTCCAAGTTTGAGGCTATCGACTCGTTGGATGTTGGCATCGAAGCAATCACCGATGCCAATCTGTGCTTGGATGGACTCAAATGGCCGCCCGTTCAATTTCCAGTCCACCTCCAGGCAGCGAGAAAGGACTGTGGAGATTGGCTTGTTCGATTTCCTAGTTCCAGACCGAGCGGCAATGCCCTGAACGATGAAGTTGCCATGGAGTGGTACCAAGTCAAAGATAAATCTGGACAACCGATTGCAGCTCCTGCGGCAGTCGTCATCCATGAGTCTGGGAGCGGTATGACGGTCGGCAGAGTGATTGCAAAAGCACTTCGTTCTAAGGGCATTCACACGTTTATGATGCAGTTACCCTATTACGGGGTTCGACGTGGGCCAGGCGGACGCCCCAAGGATCTCAACTTGGTAGGAGCATTGCAGCAAGGAATTGCCGACGCACGTCGCGCCAAGGATGCGGTGTCCGCGATTCCAACCGTCGACACGACCAGGATCTCTTTGCAAGGAACCAGTCTCGGTGGCTTTGTGACCGCCACCACTGCTGGCCTGGATCAAGCGTATCATCGAGTCATTGTCTTTTTGGCTGGTGGGGATCTTTATAGTGTGTTGATGGACGGCAAGAAAGAATCTGCGCAAGTTCGCGATGAATTGACCAAGAATGGGATGAGTGAAAGCGAAGTGCGGATAATGCTGAGCAGCATTGAACCGTTGCGAATAGCCCACCGCATTGATCCCTC
>JAYVPE010000327.1:0-5418 GCA_043757575.1 Pirellula sp. | reverse complement strand
TCTTACGCTTCTTGTGGGTCAGGTTGGCATCCCGAAGCAGTCGATTGGCAAGTGCAGTAGTGTAGCGTTCGTCGATAAAGCGAACGGGCCGCTCGGTGATGTGATAGAGCCAAGAAGCGAAATCGCGAGCTTCCCCAGATTTTTGACTTTCACGGCCATCGCAATGAATCGGCAATCCGACTACCCAACCAAAGATTTGATTCACGCGAACGAGTTCCTCAAAGTGCTTTTGGTCGAGCGTAACATGCCGCCGAGTATAAATCTCCAATGGGCTAGTCCAAGTTCGGCTAGGATCGCAAATTGCGATCCCAATCCGCACCGTACCGTAATCGACGCCAGCAAGCCTACCTGATTCCGGCCAATCAAATTGTCTTGCGTCGGGGTTACCCAAATCACTTAACCTTCCAAAATTCCCTTGAAATCAGCACTAATAAGCATGTATTGTCGCCAGACTGACTGGGATTGACCAGAGCCAGCACCGCAATCGACGGCTATTTTAGAACGCATTGGAGAATCATGAAATCAAAAAGAAGCCTTGCAATTTGCACATTAAGCGGTCTTTTCGCAGCTCTGTACACCTTTTCGTCAGGCTCGATTTACGCTCAAGACGGACTCGATTTTAATGAAGCCGAACGCATGATGTCGTTCAATACAGTGGAGTTGAAAGACCAACTGTACTTTGGTCTTCGTACCTTCTTGCCAGAACAGCAAGCGTTTGTGGACGATATTGTAGCTCGCGTCGATAGCGGTGAATTGCCTCGATCGTTGGTCAACGTGGTCTTCGTATGGTCTCGTAAACGAAAACCGAAAATCCCATTTCCGTACTTTGAAATCGCTATGCGATTGCTCGCCGAAAAACGCGGAGTCATCCTTCCCTAGGTAGGCATCGGCACGTATTATTTGGTCAACCACCGAATTCCTTCAACCACTTTTTCTGTTCGTCCTCGCTTAGCTTTCTGTTTTTCGACTCGGACTCATGGTCTGCGATTGCAGTTGTACCGTCAACACCTTGCCTTGCTATCCGAGCGCGGTTTGCCAATTCCCTATCCAACCATTCGCCACTGTCGATCACTGTCGCACCGCGTGCCAACGCTTTGCGATGGATTGCGTGGTCCGACGACACGACTGTTAGTGTTTTGGGAGCTGAATGCCGACGTATCTCGGTTTGAATCAACTCGTCCGCCGTATCCCAATCACGCGCAAAAACGATCTTGATTCCATAGTACTCAAATTTATCAGGGAGGTCCTTGGGCGCTTTCTTGGCATCGAACACGATCATCGTCTTGTCCCTTTTCGATTCCTCTATGAGATCGACGAGTAGGTGCAATAAGCGTCCGCGCGCGGCCCTCAATGCGTTCTTGCCGTCCAGCCCGCGCTCGACCGACGTGCTCTCGAACATCAGGTTGTATCCATCGATTAGCAGTGGCATTTTGATAGATCAATCATGGATGCGCCAGGCGGCTGTGGCGATATCCATAGAATATATACACCATAAGGCCAGCGAGGCTCCAAAGGCCGAATCGTAACCAGTTCAAATACAGGGGTTCGAGCGATTCCTCCGAATGGCCGATACCGGCGATCAAATACAGATTCGTGATAATCCCTAAAACGGGTATTAGCGACCATCGATAAACCCATGACATTACGGCGAGCACATTAAATACAACGTAAAAGACTAAATAGGGAAACTTGTCCGGAGTCCACTCGCGAGTGAGATCGTGGTTGCGAGGCATAACATGCATGAAAAGCGAATACAGGATCAGCAACGCTGGAACGACGTATCGGCCATCGATATAGGGAACACGGAATCCTTGCTTGACATTTATGGTATCGCTTCGGCCAGCGTCCGCCCGATCAATCGCATCGAGTCTCAAGATCCCGCCACAAACGAAAACGAATGCGAAAAGTGTTCCTATTGATGTGAGGTCTAGCACGATTTGAGAGCTCAAGAATAACGTCGGGATTGCAACCGCGATTCCTGTTATTATCGTCGCAAGTGAAGGAGTCTTATATCTTGGGTGTATTTTAGCAAACTGTTTTGGGAGCAGTCCGTCGCGGGCCATGCTCATAAAAATGCGTGGTTGGCCAAGTTGGAAAACAAGAAAGACGCTCGCCACCGCAATGACTGCGCTCAATGAAATAATGCCGGATAGTCGATCCAAATTGTGCTTGGCAAACACAAATGCCAACGGATCGCCGACATTGAGCTCTTTATAATTCACCATGCCGGTTAGAACAAAAGCGAGTATGACGTAAAGAACGGTGCAAATACCAAGCGTAAGCAACGTTGCAAGCGGGAGATCTCGCTTGGGATTCTTACACTCCTCTGCCGTCGTTGAGATTGCATCAAATCCGATGTAGGTAAAAAAAACTGCAGCTATACCTTGCAGCACACCGGTGGCTCCGTTGGGCGCAAAAGGAACCCAATTGGAAGGAGTCACATAGAATGAACCTATTACGATCACCCCCAGCACTACAGCTAACTTCAAGAAGACCATCGCGTTGCTTGCCAATTTAGACTCATGGATACCTATATAGACCAAACTGGTGATGATCAGGTTAATTGCCAGAGCGGGAAGGTCTAGGATTATTCGCAAGCCGGAGATCTGGGGCGCGCTTTTCCAAATGGCCAAAAGCTTAGCGTCAAATTCCGGATCACCGATGGTATCTGCGGCCTTAATTGCGGCCTCAGAACAGGAGTAATAATCGGTCTCAAGCCAAGCGGGCAATGGTATTTTCAGTCCATTGAGAATGTGAGAAAAATAGTCGGACCAAGAAAAGGCGATGACGCAGTTTCCGATGGCGTATTCCATCAAAAGATTCCAGCCGATCAACCAAGCTATCAGTTCACCGAACACCACATAGGAATAGGTGTAGGCGCTACCGCTGACAGGAATTCGAGATGCAAACTCCGAATAGCATAAAGCGGAGAACAGGCACGTGATCGCGGTCAACACAAAAAGTACGCTGACAGCGGGACCACCGTCGGAAGCGGCTTTTCCCATCGTTGTAAAGACACCCGCACCGACAACCGCAGCGATACCAAAGCAGGTTAAGTCGAGTAAGTTGAGGCTTTTGACGAGCGAAGTCCCAGCCGCCTCCCTATCGGACGATTCTTGATGCAGGTCTCCAACGCTTTTTTTTCGAAAGATGCGTTCTAATAACGGTCCAGTGCTCATACGCGTTTCGCCCGTTTGTCAATTAGAGTTAGTTGGTCATTCGGTTTTTCGTGCGCCTGTCGATCGTGAGGAAGCAATCACAAAGCCACTGAAGATTATCAGCGCGAGCCAGACCAAGGCAAAGCCGTAAGCCCTGCCGAGGGAAATTTCTTCTCCAAACAGAAATACTCCAAACATAAATTGTAGCGACGGAGCAACGTACTGAAGCATACCCATTGCCGCCATGGGCACATTCTTTGCCGCAGCAGCGAACAGCAAGAGCGGGAGAGTCGTAATGGGACCGCCCAATATCAGAAGCATCCAAGTCCTTGCTGTTCGAGGCTCAGAATCAGGACTCACAAGCGAAAAATAAGTAAGTGCGACCAGGGTCAATGGCGTCAGAATGGCTGTTTCCATTCCAAGACCAGCTACAGCCGACATCGTCGTCTTTTTCTTGGCCGCTGCATACAATGAAAATGAAATGGCTAACGTAATCGCAATAAATGGAAACTTTCCAGTCTGAAAAGCCATTACGGCAACTCCCAGGCTTGCAATCAATACCGAAATCCATTGAACTGGGTGAAGTTTTTCATGAAAAAGTAGAACTCCGAGGAGGACATTGAGCATCGGGTTAATAAAGTACCCAAGGCTAGTTTCGATAACGTAATTGTTTTGAACCGCCCAGATGAATACCAACCAATTGATGCTGATCAAGAGGGCGGCGAACATGCATAGCGCTAGCCTTTTGCGGTCGTGTATTACAGAGCGAATCTGTGGCCATTGGCGCCCCCAACTGATAAGAGGCAGTAGGGTCAAAAGCGACCAGACGATGCGATGACAAATGATCTCAAATGAATTAACCGTAGGCAGGAGCTTCCAATACAACGGGAAGACACCCCATAGAATATAAGCCACAATGGCTTGTAGATAGTTCAAGTCAGTCTCCGGCTTAACACGATGCTTGAGTCAGAATTGGACGTTCCACCAGCTTGTGCGTCATGCGACCGTGCGTGATTTAACTGCCATTCCGATCGCGTCACTCTTTCAGCTTGCCATCGAGAGCGAGTTGATGGAAAAAGTGCGGAGTTGATTCTTGATTTTTGAGAAGCCAGTCGATGGATGGCTCGTTGTTCATGGCCTTGGCGATGGCTTTCGTCGTCGCTTCACGGTTCGTTTTGAAAAGCAACTCCGGATCGTATGCGACATCAACAATGGACGGATCCAACCAGACCGAAACGATTATTCCGAGATCGTTGACTTTATTTTTTGGAATATGTCCAGCTCGAACTGCATCGAGAACACCATGAGCGATTGCTGCTTGAACCGTTCCCATCAAGATATTCGTGTAGAGCGAACTATTGACGGTCACTTTGCTGACCATGACCGTTGCTGGCTTTACCTGCACATCGCTGTTGAGGATTGCAAAAACTTTGGTATGGCCTTTGACTTGATTGCCGATCAATTGGGCAATTGCGTAGCCGACTGGACCATCGAGCTCACCGATTACAATTTCCGGCTCGGCGGCGGACCAAGCGGGATCCGCTTCCACAAGTGCTTCGCCAGTACGCATGACAATACGTCCAGTCGATTTGGTTTTAGCGGGAGTTTTCTTTTTTTTAGCCATAGTGGATTCTCGATGATTGGGGCTGGACCACCGAGCCACCCTTGACCAGGGTTTTGCAAAATCCCAGTGAAAACAAACGGAGAGGACAGCTCTTGAACATCCCTACTAATTCTAAGGGAAAAGTGCCTATTTTGCTAGAGGCGGCACAGAATCCGGCACACTCGCCAACGGAGCAGCTTTTGCTTGAGCGTTGGGCATCCGCTGGCGATTCAGCCAAACTTCAATCGCTAGAGATTCTGCCCCATGGAGAGGTTTATTTTAGCGATGCACGCCACATGGACCTCATAATTGTCCAGGCCAGGAACCTCGCTCATGGCCGGTGGCGTCGAACATCAGCGTCGGAGGCGTGTCCGCAGGATGTTTCGGTTAATTGACAAGCTAGAAGAAGCAAGCCATACTCGCTTTGTGGGTTTGGGACCATTCGTATCAAGGAGAGTTAGACAGCCTCCCCACTTCTCTATTAAACTTTAACGGAATCCATGTGACATTTCGTTTCACAGAATCTTTTTGCCCACAGGATGATCCGGTTTCAATTTGGATTGAGCAACTCATTGCGTCCGATCCGACCGCCGCCTCCCTTTTATAAGGCGATCGGCAGAATGAAAAATACCGTAGGATGGGACCAATGTCCAAGGG
>JAYVPE010000326.1:0-5436 GCA_043757575.1 Pirellula sp. | reverse complement strand
ATCCTAGAAATAGACGTCGATTCTGAACCGCTTGGGCTTCAAACGCTCGCATCCAATCACGAGACAATCGTTCAAAGATTGCTTAATCGTGAAACGGGTCTTTTTCAACCTGCTAGCATCATGCGTGCGGATGCATTCCGAAAAGTTGGCGGCTATCGTCGCAAGTACCAGTGGATAGAGGACCACGATTTGTGGCTCCGTTTAAGTCAAGTTGGTCGCCTAGGAAACACAAAAGAATTGGTCCTTTTCTACCGCCAGCATACTTCCAGCGGTACTTGGCAAAAGTCCAATCGACAACGCGATCTAATGACTGAGCTGTTGCGTGAAGCCTATGCCCAACGTAACCTACCAGACATGAAAAGAACGATTTCGACACCCCCTTCGCGCTCGGGCGCTGGCCCGGGCAAGTGGGCTCGCAAGGCTATACGTGGCGGATATCCTCGAACTGCATGGAAGCACTTGCGGAAACTTTGGAAAGAGGATGGGTTGACATGGTACACATTGCGTATGTTTGCTGAAGTTGGTCTAAGGTTGCCTGCAGCGGCGAGCTCCAATTTGCGGATCCCAACTAATATCCTAGTTCCCAGCTTAAATAAGTGGAAAAGTATCGCACCGGCAATTAGTTGTGACACGCAGGATTGGTTCGTCACTCGTGGGGATTCGACCATGACCACGGCTCACTGAGATAATCGTTTGTATCGAAGCGTTCGTCCTTCGATGTCCCCTCCAGTACCAGCTTGTTATCCGGGTCATAGACCTTCACTTTCCTTAGACATCCAGATGTTGGAGTCCTGTCGCACATTCCATAGTTCTTTTGCTTTTTCATCGGTCGAAACTACCAACGATGCTTGATAGGCGTCCGCAGTGGTGCACATTGTAAATTTCTCAGCACCTATTCCGGCTTGAGCGACAAAATCAAGCTCGGAAAAACTCTTTGCCCACTTACCATGCTTCTTATGAAAAGCCCGTTGGCTATGGTAGATTTCCATAAGCAAATCGAGGCCAGCAAGACTTGAGTCAGGAATGAATTTGGCAGTGCCTGGCAACGCGTTCGAGAACTGCACGAAGCCCCATCGTTCTGGCCGATGCATGTCGACGATTCCCTGGGGTGACCAAACCCAATTGTCTTCTTTTGCATCTGGGACTTTCTTGTATTTCCCATCCACTAATTCGAATTGCCATTCAACTCTAGAGAAATCAATTCGCCATTTCTGCCGCTGGGAATTGCATTCGTCAGCGGACGAGAAGCAGTCGCGGCCTGGACTGCGGACGAAGCTGCGGTCCCACAGTCTAGACTGCGGACGGAGCCGCAGTCCCACGGCCTAGACTGCGGACGGAGCCGCAGCCCCACAGGCTAGACTGCGACCGGCGCAGAGATGTGAGGATGGGGTTCGTAGTCCAATAATTCGAAATCTTCAAATTCGTAGTCGAGGATACTCGTGCGAGTGTTCTTGATAACCAGGCGGGGAGCTGTCCGAGGGGCTCGTTGGAGCTGCGTTTTCGCTTGGTCCAGGTGATTGTCATAGAGGTGCACATCGCCCAGTGTGTGAACGAAATCGCCAAGTTCTAGACCGGTTGTCTTGGCCATCATGACGGTCAGCAGCGCGTACGAAGCAATATTAAAGGGCACTCCCAGGAAGAGGTCTGCGCTGCGTTGATAGAGTTGACAGCTTAGGCGACCATTGGCCACATAAAATTGAAAGAGTAGGTGGCAGGGTGGCAAAGCCATTTGAGCAACCTCGGCAACGTTCCATGCGCTCACAATCATACGCCTTGAGTCCGGCGTATTTCGGATCTGCTGTTCCACCTGTTTGATTTGGTCAATGACTCTGCCGTCAGGGCATTGCCAGGATCGCCACTGTTTTCCATAGACTGGACCGAGCTCTCCGTTTTCGTCTGCCCATTCGTCCCAAATCGACACTCGATTATCCTTGAGGTACTGAATATTGGTCTCGCCCCTCAAAAACCAAAGCAACTCATAAAGAATACTGCGCAGGTGTAGCTTCTTTGTCGTGAGCAATGGAAAACCCTCAGACAACCGAAATCGCATTTGAGCCCCAAACAGGCTTCTTGTACCAGTTCCGGTTCGGTCACTTTTGATATCTCCCCGGTTGAGCACAAGTTGCATTAGGTCCAAGTAGGGTTGTTCCATAGTTTGCACCTGATTTCATTCTGCCATTGCAAAGGCCACGATTGTAACACGACTGGCAGTTTATTGCTTTCGTGTTTGAAGTGTCCAGTGCCGATCGCTCGTCATGGCAACACAGTCGCCTGACAAACCCGCCAGCAAGGCAAGGTTTCGAATCTCAGAAAGGCTGAGCGCTGCATGAAGACTCTGACGGAGCATCTGTCTAGAACCGTCGTTCTCGTTTGCACCGTAAGTTAACATTAGTAAATCAAGTTGTTCTTGGCTCTCAGGACGACATAAATCACGGATGAACAAAAGTCCATTCGGCCTTAGGACTCGCAATGCTTCGAGTAAAAATGAATCGTGCGACGGTAAATGATGTACCAGCGAGTTGGACATCACTGTATCGAAGAAGCTGCCTTCGAAAACCAGCTTCTTGACATCGCCGAAATGCAATTGGATTCTAGAGGTTAGACTGTTGATCTCCAATTGGTAACGAGCTAAATCAAGCATGATTGTCGAAGCGTCAGCCGCCATGACACGCACCTCATTATCCCGCTGGCAGAGTTCAATCGGAATGAGCGCTGTCCCGGTGCCTAGATCCAGGCAGTCGTTGCCAATGGGGCCCGCGTTCAAAAGATCAGTGACAAAATTGCGATTGACCAATTCGTGATCCATCGCGTCATATTCAACGGCTTCGTCGCGGTCATTCATGACCTCAGGTTCAAGAACTCGATCTAGCATTTTTAACTCGCAAATAGGCTCTAACAACAGGAGTCGGCAGGCGAGTCGCTCGCACCGCGTCGACGCGGTCCTGGAATCTCTTTTCCCGTAAATGAGATCCGATTGTTCGCATCTACAAACACGACTTTCGGATCCGGTACTTGTAATTCCAAGTTTGTTTCCTGGATGAAACCAAACGTAGCCACAATAATGATATCACCCGGTCTAACGAGGTGGGCTGCGGCTCCATTAATGCAAACGTCATTGGTTCCAATCGCGCCTAGAATGGCGTAGGTTTCAAGCCTTGTCCCTCGCGTAACATTCCATACCTGGACGGCTTCAAAGGGAGCGATTCCAGCAGCGATGAGCAGGTCGGGTGGGAGTGTTAGCGAACCCTCGTAATGGAGATCCGCTTGGGTGACTGTTGCGCGATGGATTTTGGACCTGAGGAATTTTCGGAACATAAGCCAGCAAGCAAAATCTCAATAGCGACAAGTCTGCCAGAACCTACTTGGCAGAGTTTACAAAACTAACCGCACAGCTTTTGTGCACTACTTCTTTTTAGCGACTTTTTTGACAGCCGATTTAGCGGCAACAGGCTTCGCGGCAACAGGCTTCGCGGCAACGGGCTTCGCGGCAACGGGCTTCGCGGCAACTTTGGCCGAAGCAGGTTTTGCAGCGACGGCTTTCTTCGCAGCTATTGGTGCCGTTACTTTAGTAGCCGTCTTCGTAGCTACCGCTGGCTTTTTGGTTGCTGGAGCTACCGTCTTGGCTGCGTTTTTTTTGATTGCCTTTTGGGTTGTTACAGGACTTTCTTTTGCTGCCTTCTTAGAAGCCTTGCCTCCAAAAATTCCATTCCAGCCATCTGAATACTTCTCATTAGTTCCAACACGCGTAATTGTCACTGAATCACCTTTTAACCCAAACTGAAGACATCTAACAAACAAAAGTTCCAAAGTATGCGACCGAAAAAGACGCTTGCTCCAGAGCTCTGTTCATCAAGTTAGCGGATTGTTGATTGTTCGGTCAATACGTTTTTAACATTCAGCTCACGTTAGAGATCGATTTGATGCGGGTTTCTTCCATATCGATGCACTTGCTTGTCGGGTTCCAGAAGAAACACGCGTAAAGAATGATCGCTGCCTTTCCCGTCGAACTGGCCCGATATGAAGCGCCTCGCGCTGGTCCCTTTATAGGCGCTCAGTGACATCCTGTACCCGACCAATAAAAAATACATGGCTGAGCTATCTTAAGGTTTTAGAATTCTGCTATATTCAGGACAGATCGTTCACAATTCGTTTTGGCCTCAAGGTAAAGGAAGAAGACCATGGGAAAAGGCAACAACAGTACAAAGAATGACAAAAAGGGTATGAAACCAAAGCAAGACAAAAAGAAGGGCACAGCCAAGCCCGAAGCCAAGAAATAGCACTTGCCAATAGTCTTATTTCCATCCACGAAAGTGGGGTAGCCTTGCAGCCGGTCAGTGCGTTGCATGACAGGCTGAAACCATACCCCACTTTTGCCGAAAATTTGCCGAACACCCACACTCTACGAATTCAAGTCAACGTTGGAAATCAGGCTCGGATGGCTAATCGCAGTTTGGCAGAACTTGAGCGGGAGTTGGCTTGGACTTCCGATACCGAAGGTCGGATGACTTCGTTGGTGATGCTGCTGTAAAGTCCGTTCTGGAATCCTTGTTTGAATGATGCTTTGACTCGTCGATCTTCACCGGAATGGAATGTCAGGATCGCCACTCGCCCACCTTTTTTCATATAAAAAGGAAGCTGCTTCAGAAACAGGTCGAGTGAACGAAACTCTTCGTTGACGGCAATACGCAGCGATTGAAAGACTCGCCGAATTGCCAGGTCCAATTCAGATTTGGCTAATACCTGAAGTGCGGATCGAATCACGTTGACCAAGGCGAGCGTCGTTTCGAGCGGGATCATGGAATGAGCACTCTGGATCGTTTTAGCTAACTTTTCTGCATTGGGTTCGTCCGAGTTGTCCATCAACATCGTTTGTAACTGAGAACTATTGAGAGTTGAGAGAAGATCGGATGCGGACAGCCCTCGATTTGGATTCATGCGCATGTCGAGGGGGCCATCCACTTTGAAGCTGAAGCCTCGCAACGGGTCGTCGAGCTGCATTGATGAAACTCCTAGATCAGCCATTAAAGCATCGACACCCTCCGGAGCTTCCACGGCCAAGAATTGCGAGATGCCGGAAAAGTTCATCCGTCGCAAAACGATAGAAGCGTCGGGAGCACCAAGAGCGCGCAGCCGTGTTTCTGTTTTCGGGAGTTCGATCGGGTCTGCGTCAACGCCAAGTAAGCGACCTCCCGGTTGAACGGCTGCAAGCAATTCACACGCGTGCCCGCCATATCCTAAAGTACAATCAACCACGTCGTTCCCGGGAAGCAAAGCTAGGGCGGTCAGAACTTCACGAACCATGATAGGCCGGTGCATGCCCGCAGGTGTCTTGCCACTGTGGAGAATCTTGGCGATGTCCTCTGGATATGTCTCGGGTTGATGTTCTTTGTACTTATCGACGAAGCTTTTCGGATTTCGACCCGCATAGCGTTGGCG
>JAYVPE010000325.1:0-5441 GCA_043757575.1 Pirellula sp. | reverse complement strand
TGGATTTCTTGCTGATGGGGTAACAGTTGGATATCGCGTAATGCGAACGGATTTTCGGTGAGACCGAAGTAGGATCGAATCATGGTTGAGACTTGAGGTGTGAGGGGTGAGGGGTGAGACTTGAGGCGTTACGGAGTTTCTTTTCTGCGGGCCAAGCCGTTAGCGACGGCGTTCAGCAGTCTGGCTTGTCCGAGGCGGCGTCCGTTGTCATAGACGATGATGGCACCTTTGCGATGCCGTTCGTAGCGCACGATGATCTGCTTGCCGCGCAGGTCGATCGGTGTTTCGTAACGGTCTCCCTGAAAGCTGAACGTGTTGTCCTTCTTGACCGTACGAGTCTCCTCGGCGTAGAACAGTTCGTCGGTGTCTTGCGAGGGACTGAGGAATCGAATACGCGATAAGTCGACACCGAAGCGATCGATCGGCTTCATTCCCAGGGTTGAGTGTCGATTCAGTCCACCGATTGAGGACAGATCGAGATTACGAATCAGGAACTGATCGCGAACTCGGCGGAAGAAGCGTTCGATCTTTCCCTTGGCAGCTGCGTCTCGGACTGCCGTATGACGCAGGATGCAACCGACTCGAGCGCAGATGAGCGTGATCTCTTGTGAGCAATAGATCGAACCATTGTCGACCAAGAGTTGCTCGGGCAGTCCGCGTTTGTAGAAGGCACTGCGCAGTGCGCGAATCATCGTATCGGTGTTCTCATCCAGGAAGAACTCACCATGACACAAGACTCGGCTAGCATCGTCGATAAACGCGATCAGTTTGGCCTGCTTGCCACCGACTTGTGGTCCGAACATGGTATCGGCTTGCCAAAGCTGGTTGGCATACTGCATGCTGAAGGCCAATCGACGTTTGTTTTCGCCTGGATCGTCTTTGAGCATTTCGTACTTTTCGACCATCCGGCTAAACGTGTTCCTTGCGACTTGATTGGCCTGAAGCAACCCCTTTTCGATGCAGTAGCGGTAGATGGCAGTTTTGTTGGGTGGCCTGAAGCGGCCCTTGTTCTTATCCTTGTCTTTCAGGCGAAATGCGGGCAAAGCTTCGTTGATGGCTTCGAGTACTTGTTCGGGCGTGACCTTGCGAGGCTTTCCTTTGTCGGCTCGCGACGAAGTGTCCATGCCAGTAACACCATGATTTTTGTATCGGTAGTACCAGGTCTGAATGGTTCGCCAGGTAAACCGATATTGGTTTGCTTCTTCGTCTAGAAAGGTCATGGCGGCCACGTTGCGGACTCGCTCGTCGCGTGTCTTGCCTGGTGCGACATCAATCGCACCAAGGACTTTCATTTTGAGATAGATCGACGGTTGTTTCATTGGAATGGCTCCTATGTGTTTGTGTTCTGAACTGGGGACGAATCGCCCGAGAAAAAGTTACAGTGAAGAAATTTACGCGAGTTGGAGAGCGGTTCCATCGCCGGGATGTGTTGTTGATCGATGCGCGTTTTTGGACGGGTATCGATTGCGATGGCAATTCGGCCGGAAGATGCTTGTTGGCGAGCGTTCGAGCAGCCAGAGCAGCCGTTTTGAGATGGATCACTCGAGTTAAGTTATGACAAGCCTGCGGAATAAGCAGGCTTCCGCACAGGGCCGTTCAATGGCGATCCAAGGAGCACTGATCCGAACGCAACTGATCCGCCTAGGCCTTCAGATGAAGAAGGTTTGCAGAGTGGCCGCGAAGGCGGCGATGGGCGATAGCTTATGGCTATGAAAGGCCTTGGTGAGATGTTCCAGCGTGAGTTTTGCTGGGCAGTCAGATACCACTTGAGGCGGTGTGCACAATGCTAAGAGGGCAGTTCGGATAACGACTTGGGCATTGAGAAATCGTCGCCAGATACGATAAGCGGCTGGGTCATTCAAGCCGCTTTTGAGATTTCGAAACGCTTGGACTATATTGCCTGAGCTTACGGCGTCGGAGAGAAACTGCAACAAGCACTCGGCAGAGAGAAAGAGGTACTTGATTTTATCAGCGGTCCAAACGCTGAAGGTCCGCCCACAGCCGCTTGAGTTATTTCTATCACTACAGTAGACACGCACAGCACGAGCACCACGAACGACATTGCCCATCAGGTTGAGAGTGGATCCCAGGAGAGAGCCATGTCTGTTGAGGAATCCCGTTTTATTGCAATGTGGGCAAGGGGTGATCTTGAGCTTAGCTAGAAGATCGTTGACATCGGTCATGGAGGCACAGATCCGGCTACACACCACAGATCCTCCTAACTGGCATCCAAGATCTAGACAGTCACTGACAGCGGACGAGTCAGCATACGAAGGAACACAAGTGGTACCCAAGAGAGTCGAGCAAGCGGTCTCAAAAAAAGGCGGGGTAAAGGCGGGTTACGATGTTTAGGAAAGAGAGGCGGGCTGCGGGGGCGGGGTGCTGCTGGCTGGCCGAATTGTCGATGTAACAAATGAGTCGAACTACGATAACAACTCGGCCTAAAAGAAGCGGGTTCTGCGACCACAACTCGGCCCGTAACAATTAAACCGCCCATACGAACGCTTGGGGGCAATCAAGGGATTCTACGGTCCGTATTTCCGAAAAACCCAACCATGATGTCAGATATTGTGGATTTTCCGAAGACAAATGACACTTCCGCTTCATTGCGTTTTTGGAACTTGGTTTCACAGCGACTGACGCTGTGGAGCGATGGCCGTGTGAATGCAGTTACGGCGGATCCGAGCACATTGAATGCACTTTGGCACTTGGAATTTAAGAGCGACGCACCCGAACAGATCCTTGAGATAGGGCAACAGCCTTCGCCGAACAACTTCCATGATTTATTAGGAAGGTCAGGACTGACTTCGTCGCAGACGCAGTTTGCACGAGAGTGGTTAACAACCAATTCGAATACATTTTCGATGTGGATCGATTCCCCGAATAGGGCGGGCAAGAGTTTTACTGCGATTTATGTACGACGGCGCGCGACCGGCTTCGCTGACGAGCAGTTTGGATTTCATCTGCCATGAGACTTTCTTGGTTGACCATGAATCGGGGTTTATTGTGCGGGGCACTGCTAATTGTTGGCTCAATACGGTTTGTGCCGGGCGCCATCGTGGATTGGATGTCGGTCGGGAATTTAGCGCAAGATTCTGGACAAATTATAGCGGTGACGACCAGCACTACTAAGGAAAAACAATCTGCCGACAATCATTTGAATCGGGTACCAATCCCATCGGCGGAAGACATTAAAAAAGCAACTTCGATTGCGTTGCGTCGAATGCAGCCTCCCAAACCTGCACCACTAGAGCCTCCACCAAAAGTCGCAGCGGCTCCCGTTGATCCCGTTCTGTTTGCAGGTTCATTGGTCGGTGTCATTCAAGATAGCGATCCGAAATATTGCTATGCCGTGCTCAAATGGCCCGACAATCGAATTCAGTTAATCGCCAGGGGCGAACATCTCACTGAAGCGGACGCGAGCCCGACCGTTACCGAAGTTAACGCAGAATCAGTAACAATTGAGCAAGGTGAACGTTCACAGACCCTTGAGATGCGAGGATCGCCTTGATGCTTGGTGGCAAGGGTGGCTCAGCTCCTAAAGTGATCATGTTGGACTCAGCCGACTGCTTTGCAGTGGATGCATTGCAAATTGAGGCCAAACATTTTCGAAGTATGACTACGCTTGCGTATGAGCTTGAACAGTACCTACCGTTGGATGCCGAACGAATGACGATTGGGATAATTGCTTCAGGAAAAGGCTTGCTACAAAATCGAGAGGAAGGGCTCATTGTCTTAGCCGATCGAGAATTACTTGAGAAGTCGATTTTGGACGTTGAAACTCAAGGGATTTGGGTTGCGGGCATAACACCCAAGTTCCTACTGGGTTGTCAGTTCTGGTGTCAGGAAAATGGGATTGGCGACGGCCACGTACTTTGGCAAGACGGAGAGCAAGATACGTGGAACTCTGTAAAGTTGCAAAATGGAAAGCCGATCATATGGCGATGGCTTGATCTTAAGTCGGCACTGGCCGATATCGCGAAAGACGGGGCGAGCGACGATGTGCATATCGTGGGGCAAATCTCAGATGAGATCAAACCCATAGTCGGGGAGTCGGGCAAACCAATTCGCTATTATGAAGCCTCCAGCATAGACCTTTGGGCGAGTAAGGCGGAACAATTGTGGACGGCTGGTCGCTGGAGTCCTTGGTTAGATCTTCGCAGCAACATAAAAACCCGATATCGAAATGCCCCTATCTACGCGAGCCTGTTGGCGTTCACTGCTTCACTGTTAATGATACTGTTAACAAGTGTTGTTTATTTGTACTGGAATAATTCTACATTGAACGCTTCGATTGCCACAAGCGATGTTGAACGCACGGAATCGTTTGAGCGATTGTTTCCGCATCAGAGCGTGCCGACTGACATTCCAGGCAGGCTTACGAGCGAGCTGCGAAAGTTAGAATCCTCCAAGCAAGAGTTGAGTAAAGAACCGCCGATTTATTCGTCTTTTCCAATCGTGGTCCATTTCTTGAACCAGTTGCCGGAGGAAGCGGTGTTCCGCATTGACGCGATAAGAGCGAAGTCGCAACAACTCAATTCGGTCGAGGGTTCCACTAAGTCGCTGACGGATTTTCAAGTTTTCGTTAGTTCGTTGAGGACGGGTGGATTCCAGTTTGCGGATCCAAGCGTCACTCAAATGAAAGACGGCTTTTCCCTGAGACTTGAGCGACTCACCTATCGATCGAAAGATAGCGGCACAGCGAAAGCAACAAGCAAGGAGGCTAGGCAACCATGAACGGACTCTTGTTGCGATGGCTACAGATTCAGTGTGGACTATGCCTGCTATTATGTGCAGCGCTAGGCGTCTTGCTAGTTCAGTATTCGCAGAACCTGGCGATCAAAACGCGATCGGACCGGGAAAATAAATCCACGACTGCGATCGCATCCAAGATCGACGAATTGCGAAAAATAGTACCATCCGGTAGTGCCCAAGAATCAACACTTGAGTCGGTGGTATCGCGAGTGCGCAAAGGACTTTCCGAATCCGACATCAAGGAGACTCAGTTGGGGGACATTCGTGTGATCGGAAAAACGGTCATCCCAAAAACAACATTTGCAAGGGAAGACACAGCGGTCGGCTTAAAAGGTGTGGACCTGAGCGAATTATTCGCATTCATCCAATCGCAAGAGTCGCAGACGGGTATTCTCGTTTCAGGTATCGAGCTAAGAACAACAACACAGGTTTCGGACGAGTCATCGATAGACAAATGGGACGCCGAATTGACTCTCACGCAAGTGATCGAGCAACCGCCTGCGAGGAAACCCTGAGGCTTTACATTGTTGCCTACATTATTGACTACGGAAATTGTAGACCTGTTGTTTTTCGATTTGAACGTCCATTTAGCATCGTGCGGGAAATTAGTGTCGCAACATTTCAAGAACTTGTGTAGGTTGGATTTTATAGTTTTAGATAAAATCCCCCTATTGCACACACGAGGC
>JAYVPE010000324.1:0-5468 GCA_043757575.1 Pirellula sp. | reverse complement strand
GCGGGGCTCCGCGACGACCGCTATCTCCGGATCACGACCGGCAAGCTCCCCGAGGCCGACTTTGCCTATCTCGATGAAGTCTTCAAGGCGTCCAGCGCAATCCTCAACACGCTGCTCAAGATCCTGAACGAACGGACCTTCGATGCCGGTGACGGCGTGGCCCGGAGAGTCCCGCTCAAACTCTGCGTGGGGGCCTCGAACGAGTGGCCCTCGCCGGAGACCGGCAAAGAACTGGCCGCACTCTTCGATCGCTTCTGCTTTCGCAAAAGTGTCCGTCCCATCCTGACCCAGGAGGGACGCAAGCGGCTCCTGTGGGAACGCGATCACGTGCCGACGCTGTCGACCTCGATCACTCCCGTCGAGGTCGAGGCGGCTCACTTTGAAGCCATGAGTTTGCCCTGGTCGGCGTCGGCCCGGGAGGCGTTGGAGAGCGTGATCCGGGAACTGGCCCGGGAGGGCGTTCGGCCCGGCGACCGCCGTCAGGTGAAGGCGGTAGCTGCGGCCCGGGCCTTTGCCTGGCTCCAGAAGGCAGGGCAGGTCGAGCCGGAACATCTCGAGGTGCTCGCCTCAGTTCTCTGGGATCAACTTTTCCCACAGGCTCACAAGGCTTGAAATCACAAGAGTTCGCTATTATTATGACTTAGATGCGATAGATTCTGGTTGAGCGATCAGCGCAAACCATGAAGACCATGGCAATGGATCCAAAATCACCCGACAACTCAGGATGGGCCGAAAAACTCGCCCATCACGAGGTGCTTGCGCTGGCGATGCTCAATTTGGGTGGCGAATCACGTTTCGTTGATACCGAGTACATCGCAGTCGAAGCAAACAGAATTGCCCCGGGACGATTTAGGTGGGTTCATTTCCCCGATCAGATAAACATCCACAATATAAAAAGTTGCCTATGGAAATCGAAGTCTGCTGAAACAGGTTATCTAGTTCTAGGTTCCGACAAGCGCGGGTGGATGCTGACCGAAAAAGGTGCCGGACTGGCGGTGAAACTGGCATCGCAGCTACCCGGTGTATTTCCCGCTATCTCACGACAGGACGATAAGAGCGACAAGTGGAAGATCGTCGAGCGTGCCAGGCTGATTAACAGCGATGCCTACAAACGGTTCATTGATGGTGGAGCGGAAGAAACGACCAGATCGGAAGTGGAAGCCTTCTTCCGTCTGAACGACTATGTCACCGGTGACGTGCGGGAAAAGAAAATCGTTCGACTCTTGAATGCATTCGGTATCGATCCCGACTTGGGGAACGCGGTTAAGGCGTTAGCGAAGAAACTCCAACAAGGTTAATGCCCATGTTGAACGTCGTAAACAACCTAGTCGTTCGCAGCCATGTTGCCCGAGACCTGATGCAGACCGCTGGGCTCTTCAAAAGCGAACGACTCGTGGTGTGGGAGTACGTCGTCAACGGCTTGCAGTATGTCGATCAGGGCGTCAGCCCATTGATCAAGGTCGGAATCGATTCCAAAGCCAAGAAAATCACGATTCGCGATAATGGGCGCGGAATGGATTGGGCAGGGCTTCAGAATTTCTTCGTGATGCATGGCGAAAATCAAGACCGCAAGCAGGGTCGCGGCGGACGTGGTCGGTTCGGTACGGGCAAGTCCGCTGCCTTCGGCATTGGCGAGCTGCTTCGCATTACGACTGTTTGCGCGGGAAAGCGTTCTCACGTAGAGCTCAGCCGAATGGAAATTGAGGCAATGCCGAGTGGAGGCGAGATCCCAGTTCGTGTGGTGGAATGCGAGGTTTCCGCACGAGAGCCGAATGGAACATTTATAGAGATCGAACGCATCAATCTGCGTACTATCAACCAAAAAGAAATCATCGACTTTATTCAGGGGCACCTTGCGCGATGGCCCAACAAGAGCGCTGTAGTCTTTGTGAACAACCACGAATGCGAGGTCGTTCCTCCACCAATTGCGCAAACTTACCGGTTCAGACCAGACGACGATGTTCGTGATCTACTCGGCAACATTGAGCTGACTGTCTACGCCGCGAAACGCGCTTTGGACGATGGCGAACAGGGCGTAGCTATCTGCTCAAAAGGAGTCTGGCATCAAACGACGCTGGCAGGCAGCGAACGGCGAGAAATGGCGCAATACATTTTTGGCGAGGTTGACGTGCCGAAGCTCGACGACGATTGGCCTATCTCGCCTTTTGGCGTAAGCCGAGACATGCAGCTCAACCCAAGTAATGAGCTTGTTCGTGTATTGCTTGCCTTCATCGGCCGAAAGGTTGAGGAGGTACGTAAGAAGTTAGTCGACGACGAAAGGCGACGCAAAGCGACCGAAGATGCGAAAAAGCTGGCACAACAGGCTTCTGAAATTGCTCGACTGATTAATGAAGACTTTTCAGAATTCAGCAGTCGACTGGCAAAGACGCGTGCCCGGGCGTTGGGGTCGACAGATGCATATCGAGTTGAGCCACGTGGAGGCGATACTGGCGAAGATATCGTACCTGGCGGCCAGATCCCTGCAAGACATGGCAACGATACAGGTGCCCCTGGGGCAACGGGAGAAGGTGGTGGCGGCGTAGGCGAGCCGCGCACACTGCTCCCGGAACTAGAGGCCGACGTTGATGGAGAGAAAAAGGGCAAACTAGCAGGCGGTAAAGGGAAAACGCCCCGGACCCGTGGTGGGTTCGATGTCAAATTCGAGGAAATGGGATCAGGGGAGCATCGCGCCAAGTATCGTGCCGAAGATCGAACAATCTACATCAACCTGGATCATCCACAGGTGAAAACATCTCTCGGATCTGGTACAAGCGATGATCCCGTTTTCCGTAGATTGGCCTACGAAGTCGCTTTTGCGGAGTATGCTATTGCGCTTGCGATGGAATTCGCTCAATTAGACGGACATTATCTCGACCCGGACGAACCAATTGTGGACATTCGCAATCACCTAGACCGTTTAGCGCGCAAGGGTGCGCACTTGTACGCAATACATTGACTTTTTGGATCGTCCATGCCGATCATTTCCTACCCACGTATTGGCCAGCGTCTTGCTCCAGCCTTGATGCGCGAGGTGCTTGATGTTCCAGTCGCAATTCATTTCAAGACAAAACACCCGGTTCTAATGCAGATGAAATTGAGCGATCTTGATGAGTCGGTATGGAGCCGCTTTGAGTCCAGGGTCTGCTTTTACCTCGCCGACGCTGTCATTCGTTGTATATCAACGAAATGGCAACTGATCTCATGGAAGTACGGTGATCGCGCTCTGCCAAAACCCCCATTTGCTTTTACGCTGGAATCATTGCCATTGGGAGTCCGGACATCCAATTGCCTCAACTGTCTGACCATTTACAACCCATTGATTTGTCCCGACGATTGGGGACGGCTGACGATTACCGACATTGTCAACCTGTACGCCTTCGGTGCCAAGTCTCTCGTAGATTTTCTATGTTCATACGAGTCATTCATAGATTACACGCCGGGTACCTTTGCAATAGAGCCCGCGCACAAAAACGAAGCAATGCTCCACGAATGGACCAAGGAAGGAGAGATGTCCATACCACGAAAATGCCTTGCGCTGCGGATGCCTCTAATCTCTCCAAGCGTCCGCCTCGATTCCTTGGGGTTGAGTTATCGAACCCACCGAATCCTCGCAGAACATGGCTTCTCGGAGCGATTGGAAGGTCTTTCGGAGCGGACTATACAAGATATGATGAGGATGCAGGGTTTCGGTGTCACCTGTCTAGCTGATCTACTAAGGGCCATTTTTCGAAACCAACCATTTGAGACTTCTTTAGAATTCACGAATCTGAAGGACTTATTGTTTGCTTGGCTCCGTCCTCCTGCAGAGAAATCTTTACTCTCGCCAACCGCCTGTTCATCCATTGTGGAAGAACGCTCGCCAACCCCATGTTCTTCCATTGAGGAGGAACTCCGATTTGTGATCGAGAACGTTAGCTCTGGCTCGAAATCGAGAAATGCCTCCCTGGTAATTCATTATTTTGGTTTCGACGGCAAGAAAAGTCTCAGCTTGCGAGAGGTCGGTGACATTGGAGGTATCACCAAGGAACGGGTCCGCCAGATTTGTGCTACCGCTTCTGGGAAAATCAGCGCAAGAGATCCAAAGACACCCCTGCTGGATGGGGCGATCAAGCTCGTCACTCAGATCCTGCCTCGTCGAGCCGATGAAATCGAGACGGAACTTTGTACCCAAGGGTTTTCCAAAGAACCCTATCGCCTGGAGAGTTTGATCGAGGCGGCCAAGTTCATGAACCGTTCTATTCCATTTGTTGTTGAAGAATTCGACGGCTGTCGTATGGCGCTTAATGCTAATCAGGTATCGCACTTCCAGCAAGTCGCAAAACTTACTCGTGAGTTGATCCGGACCTGGGGTGTCGCCACGATAGATGACTTGGCTGTGCGAGCTGAAGAACGAATCGGATCATCGATTACTTCCGATTTCGTCGGACAAGTACTCCGCAGTTTGGCGGGATTCTCATGGCTTGACGAGAGCAGCGGCTGGTTCTGGTTGAAAGACAATTCTCGGAACCGCTTATTGACCCCAATCCGGAAAATTCTCGCAGTATCAGGCCGCATCGATTGCGCATCACTTCGCGAGGGAGTCGGCAGGCATTATCTCATGCAGGGGTTTGCACCTCCTCGTCGAGTTTTACTCGAACTATGCCGGCAACTCCCTGGGTTTCGGGTTGAAAACGCCATCATTATCGCTGATCCACCAATTGACTGGCAAAAAGAATTGGAAGTCGTTGAACGAACGATGACGCGTATTCTCAAGCAAAACGGGTCGGTGATTCAGAGGTCTCGTTTAGAAGAACTCTGTAAGTGTGAAGGCATGAATCATTCAACATTCTACGTTTATCTTGGCTATTCGCCGATCATCGAGCGGCTCTCGCAAGGCGTGTATGGATTAAGAGGAGCCGAACTGCAGCCAGGCGTCGTCGAATCTCTAAAGCAAAAGCGCAAGCGTGAAAGGACCGTTCGAGTCGATCAAGGTTGGATGGCAGATGGACGTGTTTGGGTCGCGTTCCGACTCTCCCAAGCAATGTTGACAAATGGCGCCTGTGGCATCCCAAGCGGCTTTAAGCAACACTTACAGGGTCAATTTGCTCTTGTCTCCATGGACGGTACACAAGTGGGCCGTTTCACAGTTAGCGACAATTCAGGGTGGGGCCTGAGGCCTCTCTTTACTAGACGAGGTGGCGAACCGGGGGACATTCTCTTACTTCAATTTGACTTGAGTTCTCGAATCGTTAAAGCCAACATTGGCGGTGATGAACTTATCTCCCCTGAACCACTAATGACGCCTTCTTGAAGCTTGCGCCTTCACCCGCGCCTGCAAGAAGTTGTCCGATCAGCGGATCATTCGCCAGGTCGGCGAAGACGAATCGGTGGTCCGCTTCCAGTTCACGCACGAGTCCCGCGCCGGCGACAAGTTCGAGTACGAACTCGAGACCATGCTGACCCTCGACAAGCGGACCGGCTCGGTCGCC
>JAYVPE010000323.1:0-21025 GCA_043757575.1 Pirellula sp. | reverse complement strand
CCCTGGCTACGTTGATTATGGCCTTTGGCCAACAGAACGGTTGCGAAAATCGCAAGTTCAAAAATTAGGATTCGGGTTATGAATAATCCAGGCTAGCCCCAGTTAAAGTTCCTGGGAAAATGCGGTCACAGCGTATGCTATGATTTCCCAAAGGAATTGACTATGAGCGATATTCAGACGACCGAAAAACCGAGTAACTCCAAGTGCAAAATACTGGATAAGTCCGGCGATCGAGTGCGTCAAATGTTCGCGGAAATTGCCCCTCGTTACGACTTGATGAACCATGTTCTGTCGCTCAACATCGACACGCACTGGCGAGCAAAAACCCTACGAATTCTCAAATTAAAGGCGGGGGCTCCGGTTCTGGATGCTTGTACTGGTACCGGCGATTTAGCAATTTCCATGGCCCGATCGCTTGGGAAAGAAACGACCATCGTCGGGAGCGATTTTTGTAAAGAAATGCTTCAGATTGCCCGCGAAAAACGAGCACGCAAATTGCCCGAACATCTTCATGTCGAATTTATTGAAGCGGATACGCAAGATCTGCCGTTTCCGGAAAATCATTTCCAGGCCGTGACGGTCGCCTTCGGCCTGCGCAACGTAGCTATTACCGAAAAGGGACTCTCAGAAATGCGGCGAGTCTGCAAAAAAGGGGGGCAAGTCGCGGTGCTGGAGTTTTCAAAGCCAACGGTTTTCGGACTTCGCCATCTCTACAACGCTTACTTTCAACATGTTCTGCCCCTTGTCGGCCAGAGCATGTCCAAGAATAAACAATCGGCCTATGAGTACCTACCACAAAGCGTTCAAGAGTTTCCGAGCGGCGAAGCGTTGGCGATTTTGATGCGCCAAGCAGAGCTGACCGACGTTCAATTGCATCCCATGACATTGGGTGTCGTCACCCTCTACGTTGGTACCAAATGACGTCCGAATCCATGTTGGAACAACCGCTTGTCTTGGCCATTACGGGTGCCAGTGGCGTAGTGTATGCAGTACGCCTGCTTCAGTGTTTGTGCGACGCTCAAGTCCCCGTTCATCTTGTAATGAGCCCCTCGGCCGCAACCGTCATTCAACAGGAACTCAAACTCGATGTTGGGCCAAAGCGTGATCGGATTGATCTGTTGTTAAAATACTGTTGGCCGGATGCGGCAACGCAAAATCAATGGCGGTCAAGGTCCGCTCAGCAGGTAGCGAAGGACTTGGAGTACATAACGTTCCATGACTACCAAAATTACATGACACCCATAGCGAGCGGATCGTTTTTAACGCGGGGTATGGTCATCTGCCCTTGTTCGGGTGCGACACTTTCTGGCGTTGTCCATGCCGCTGGAAATAACCTGATTCAACGCGCGGCAGATGTTCACCTCAAAGAGCATCGAAAACTAATTTTGGTCCCTCGAGAAACTCCGATGTCTGTCTTCCAGTTGGAGAATATGCAACGCGCCGCGCAAGCAGGCGCAATTGTCCTACCCGCCATGCCCGGTTGGTATCACAATGTCCGTACGGTAGTAGACCTGATCGATTTTATCGTCGCAAGAATTTTAGATCATTTGCAAGTTCCCAACATCCTCATGGAGCGCTGGGCCGAGAATTCAAGATTAGGAGCGGATGAATGAACAGTATATCCGTCATGAGCAACGAAAAAATCAGTTGGCTCACAATCACAACGCACTATATGCAGTTGATCCGGTTTAGCCACACCCTCTTCGCGCTGCCCTTTGCATTGCTAGCAACCGCATGGGCGTATGTAATTCCTCTGCCGGGAAACCATTCCGTGGTCGCAGGAATAGAAACGCAAAACTATTTGGCTCTTCGCTGGCAATCGTTGCTCGGAATCGTACTTTGCATGATCACCGCCCGTAGCTTTGCGATGGCTATGAATCGATTATTGGACCACCATTGGGATGGCGAAAACCCACGAACAGCTTCTCGACATTTGCCTGCAAAAATACTTTCCCGATCGAGTGTAGGTTGGTTTAGTGCCGGCTGTGCTATCGCATTCGCTGCCTCGTGTTGCCTGTTTTTGCCAAATGTGTTGCCGATACTTCTTTGCATCCCTGTGTTAGGCTTTTTGGCTCTCTACAGTTTAGCAAAACGGTTTACCAACTTTGTTCATTTTTGGCTTGGATCTGCCTTGATGTTAGCACCGGTATGCGCCTGGATCGCGTTGCGTGGTCTAAGCGTGCAAGCGAATCCAATAGATATTTTGCCAGCCCTAACGCTGGGGCTAGTTGTTTTTCTTTGGGTCTCAGGTTTCGACATCATTTATTCTTGCCAGGACGTTGAATACGATCGTCGCGCTGGTCTGTTTAGCATCCCGGCGTGGCTGGGTGTTCGCAACGCTTTGAGAGTGGCGGCGGTTTGCCATGCTGCAATGTGGTGCGTAGCCCTTTCGTTAAGTTTCGCACTGCCATCGTTATCACTCGGCTTGCTTTTTCGGGCAACCTTAGTAGTGATTGGCCTATTGCTTATTTACGAACACAGCGTGATTTCCGATAAATCACTTTCGAGAATGCAATTGGCCTTTTTTCAATTGAATTCGATTATCAGCGTTTTGTTTCTCGTCGTGGGAACGATCGACGCTTATTGGCGTTGATTATACAATTCTTAGACTTTTCAACATTGGCTCCAAACTGCCATTCCAATCATGTGTAGCCTCAACGTACGAGATCGCTTGCGTTCCATTCGTGACAAAGTGGAACAAAGTGGTCGTCTCAATTTGGACGACGGTATTTTTCTCTATTCTCCCGAAGTGCCCCTACATGAAGTGGGGGAACTTGCGAACTATGTCCGCGAGAAGATCAACGGCAACGTCGGTTACTACAACATTAATACGCACCTAAACCCAACGAACGTGTGCGTATATCGCTGTCGCTTTTGCGCTTTCCGTTCGGACCTTCGCGACCCCAAGGGGTACGCAATGAGCGACGAGCAAATTTTGCATCGTGGCCAAGAAGCGGTCGACAACGGTTGCACCGAGATGCACATCGTCGGCGGCTTGCACCACAAGCTCGGCTACGACTGGTATCGCGGCATAATCGAGAAGCTGCATACGGCTTTCCCAAAATTGCACCTCAAAGGATGGACGGCAGTAGAGATCAACTGGTTTGAATTCTTGACCAAGATGTCGTCTAAGGAAATCCTTCAAGACTTGAAACAAGTCGGGTTAGGCAGCATGCCTGGCGGCGGTGCGGAGATCTTTCATCCCGAAGTGCGAGATCAGCTTTGCGAACACAAAGCCAACTCCCACAAATGGCTTGAAATTCATCAAGCAGCACATGAAATCGGCTTGAAAACGAATTGCACTATGCTCTACGGACATGTCGAGCAAGCGTACCACCGCATCGATCACTTGTTGCGACTTAGAGAATTGCAAGACGAGACGGGTGGATTCCAAACGTTTATTCCGTTGGCATTTCATCCAGAGAACACTAAGTTATCGCATCTAAAAAAGCCGTCGGCCTTAATGGACTTGCGAACGATGGCAATTTGCCGATTGATGCTCGATAATATTCCGCACATCAAAGCTTATTGGATCATGCTAGGGATAGGCACCGCCCAGACCGCACTCGCTTATGGCGCCGACGACATTGATGGTACAGTGCGGCACGAGCTGATTTATCACGATGCGGGCGCGACGACTCCCGAGATGCTAAACGTGGATCAGATAAAACACCTGATCGAAGAAGCAGGTCGAGAGCCGGTGGAAAGAGACACAGTTTACCATCATATTCACCGCAACCGCGACAATTTCAAAGAATGGACCGTTGGCGAGGCTGTGGCCGATCGCTCCGCGATCGGAATAGCAATCTAGAAAACGATCGCGGAGCGATCGGCCACATTATTGACTCGGTACAGCGTTCCAGATGTTCGGGCAGTGGTTTTTCAAAAGCTCGATAAGACTTGACGGCAGAAGTTCACTTGTCAGTGGAACGTAGTGCGTGTCTTCTTGCTCTGGTGTCCCGGCGACACGACCATACTTGTACTCGCTGGTCAAACCTCCGTCCGACATTAACAAAGTCGAAGCGACCGAGGGGGCTGGCACAGAAAGATATATCCGCTCAACTTGCGGTGGACTTTTAAACTCGCCTCGAACCAATTGCCGTTTGATAATCAATTGGCGATAAAGCTGTTTCGCAGTCAGTTGACCTGGATCGATCAAAGTGACTTGTTCGGCAATTAAGTCGCGATAAGGTTGTTGGCCCTTGTTGTCTCGATAGTCTCTCAATCGCGTCAAACTCTTTGTGATTCGAGCTGCTTCGTACGGAAAATGAGTGCAGCCGAGTATCACCTTCTCAAGTGGTTGATTGGCACCCGATTGCCGGTAACCCTCTACAAGCGTCGCAATATCGTATCGAACATAGTTTTCGACCGAATTCAGTCGCCATGTCTCGGGACGCGCCAGTTCACCGAGCAAACCCTCGGCCTCGAAACCATAGATGTTTGCCATCGAAGCATCGATCGGTGCTCGCGAGTTTCCGACCGCAGGGCCTTGATAATCGGATTTGTTCGATTCTGTTGCGGAGAGCTGACCAGCACTTGCAAGAAATGCTGAGTTCCCTTCGATCGCACCCGCCAACCCTAGACTACCTTGTTGCCAGACGACCGGGTTGCGTTTACCCGCGAGTCCTGCTGCCCGTACGATGGCTCGAGGATACGCGCCACTACTGCAAGTTCCCACAGTGGCCATGACTGCTACTGCGCTCGGTGGACCATTTGCGGGCAGGTCCTGTACAAAAGAATCGGCACCGGCCTCGACCACACCCACCACCATCACTGGCAATTTCCAACGATCGACGGCCGCTCGAATATCTTCCAGACCGTATGCCGTTGCCGTGTTGCATGCAATCACAATTGCTTTCACAGGTGGCTTGTCGAACAATGGTGCTTTCGCATTCGTGCTTGGCCAATAGCGATTTCCCAATAGAAAAATCGAGTCCTTCATGATTAGCTCGCGCAGATAGTCTTCCTTGCCAACTGCAGAATAATTCCCATAAGGCATATTTGCCTGATCGCCAAGATAAACAAAGCGCTCATTCTGGAAGTCGGGTACGCCATCGGCGCCAGGTTGACCGTTGTCGTTGGTATGTTGGTCATAGGTCAACAGGGTCTCAAGTACCGTCAATCCTCCGACACCAGAATCAAAGACCCCTATCGGCAAATCGACGAGACTTTTTTGGTAGCTTGCAAAGTCGATCGAGAAACTATCGCTCACTCCTTTCTTGGCCAATACTGTTTCAGCCAGTTGAGTTGCCGCCCAACCGGCGGAAGTACCCGCAGGTGGCGGCGTCGGTTCCGTTTTCGACAGTCCAGCCTTAGGCTCTTTCAACGTCGTTTTTCGCAGTGCAGTTCCCGCCAGAGCACCGGTCGCTTGTCCCTCGTAAACGGCTGGCACACCGGCTACGAATACAAAGCGTAAACCAGTTGGTGCATGAAAGGGTTCGTCGAACGTGGCCATATCTAAGAAAGACTTTGGATCAAAGATCGTAACGTCCGCCACCAGACCAGCAAGCAAGTATCCTCGATCGGTTAGACCAATAATATCCGCTGGCAATCCCGAAGCGCTCCTAACTGCTGCTGGCAGCGACAGGATCTTGAGTTCTTGAGCATAGACGCCAATTTTGCGTGGAAAGGTGCCGAACGATCGAGGGTGGGGCCGATCGGCGGAAGGAATCTTTGCACCACCGTCGCTAGCGGTTGCGACCCATGGCAAATGCATGGCCATCCGTACGTCTTCTTCGTCCATCCCGAAGTTGACGACGCTCGCACCACCCTTGGTCTCGATCTCGAGAACAATATCGGATAACTCCCGTTTCTCATCCGTCGCAATTTGATCGAGTGTCTTGCCGACCCAATCGCGGCGTGGCTTGTACGATGCGATCAGTATCTTGCTCGATGTCTTTAGTTTGTCAGCTACATCCGACTTTATTTTTTCAAAAGTTTCCGGTGCAGCCAAGCGTTTTGCGAGTTCGGAGCTGCCACCTTCGCGTGCCCAGTCGGGCAATAAGGTGGCCTCCAAAGAAGTGCTCGAGGCTGCGTAGGGATACTGGTCTGCTGTAACGAATTGTCCTGTTGCTCGAGCTTTTTCGATCAACTTAACCGCCAGATGCAGGCTTCCCCAAGCTTTTTTGCCACTCGCTTTGAGGTGGGAAACGTGTACCGGCAATGACGCTTTCTGGCCGATCTGGATAATTTCCTGCAGGCTATCGAGCAAGCCAGTTCCTTCGTCCCGTATATGACTAGCGTAGATCCCGTGGTGACGTCCGACAGCCTTGGCGATCTCGATCAGCTCGTCGGTCTTGGAAAACATGCCTGGCACATAGATTAGTCCGGTAGACATCCCGAACGCACCATCCTTCATCGCTTGCTCGGCCAATTTGCACATGCGATCGAGTTCGTTAGATGTTGGCTCCCGGCGTTCTTTGCCCATGACTTGATCGCGAAGACTGCCGTGTGGCAGCAGGTGTGCGATGTGTGTTCCAGCACCTTGCTCGTCGACTTTACGTAGGTAGGCACTTGCATCAACAGGACCGCTGCCGCAATTTCCTGTAACGACGGTTGTACACCCCTGCATCAAGTAATTGACATTGCCTCGAGTCTTCGGGTCCAAAATGGCTGAATCGCTATGGTTATGCAAATCGATGAAGCCTGGACAGACCACTAAACCAGAACAATCAATGATCGTATCGGCATCGCCTGTCATCTGTCCAATGGCAACTATCACGCCTGACTTTATTCCGACGTCTGCAATTTGCGGGTCGCTGCCGCTGCCATCGATCACCGTACCACCGCGAAGCAAGAGGTCAAATCTATCGGCTGGCTCTTGGCTGCAAAGTCTCAAGTAGTTCGTTGAGCCAAGAGTCGATAGGTAAGCGAGAAATAGGACGAAGCAAAAATACACTTTGAAGGTTCTCATCGTCAACTCTCGTTATCTATGTCGGTCAGCGACTGGAAATCAAAAACACCGCTGCAATCAACTTCGTAAGTTGGCATTTTTCTCAAATTAGTGTAGCAAGATACTCTCAGCATATACGAATTTCATGTAGAAGGTCTGCTGATTGCCAAGGGCTCCTCGAACGCACAGTCGCCTTCCAACTTCTACGACTGCATCGCACGCTGAGATTGTGCCCACGCCAACGGGCCAAAGATGAGGAGCGGAGCCCAAGCAGCGGTCGCGGGAGTGAGAAACGTCTCGCTAGCTCCCAAAGCGTGCAATCCAATGCTGATTCCGAAAAACGCTGCAAAGCTGACCACGCAGGAGAGAATCATGCTGACCAAGTTGCGATTGCGGTTCGAGAGGATCATCGGAATCCCTATCAACAACTGAGTGAAGTCCAAGAGCGGCTGAATAAATCGCGTATGCACTGCGACCGTCAAATCAGCACCGTAGTAATGAGACTGGTTTCGCATCCGCCAAATTAGATCGTTGGTTGCAGCAAATTGCTTGGCAGCGCCACCTCGCAGCACATCAAACTCGAGTTTGCAGGGTATGAAACATTGATTATGTTCCAGCCATGGAGTGTCGATCGGTAAAAGCAAGAAAACACCTTGTTCGGTACGGACAGAGTTTTTTCCATCCAATGGGTCTGCGCCTTTGGCATCCGCGACCAAATAGCCTTGTGGATGCGTTTCCTCTGCAAATAAAAACTTAGCCGACGAACCAGTAATCTGCTGTGTGACTTGTGCGGCTGGACCTAAGAACCGAAAAATGGGTTGATTGATGGTGACGTTTGCGGGCTGCAGGTTGCGACCAGCGATGAGGACACCCATTTCGACGTCTTCTGTCGGACGAATGGGCCGAATGCTTTCTCCGAGCAACTCTTGTGGCGTTTTGCTAAGCATCGATGAATAGTGCGGAATTAGTAGTTCACGTGAAACCGCCGCGAGCAAGATCAACAGTGCGGACAAAATCAAAATGGGTCGAATGATTCTTCCCTTGCTAATCCCAGCCGCGAGTAATGCAGTCATTTCATGTGTTCGATATAACCATGCAACGACAAACATAGTCGCAAGTAGCGCCAGCAAACCGCACATGCGATCGTAAATGCTGAGCATGTACGGACTAAAGTATTCGGCTAGACCGAGGACAAAGCTTCCACGGAATTTTCCGTATGCAATCATTTCATCGAGATTCGTAAAAACCTGAACGACGATGAGAAGCCCCGTCAAAGTTAAAAAGCAGATAAAAAAAACGCGGGAGTAGAGAAAAAGCAAATAGCGATCGATCTTTGTCATGATAAGCTTCGTGGCCAGTCTGCGCGCTATCGGAGTTCGAGTTCGGAAACGAGGGGTACTTTATTTTGCTGCGGGCGATAGCGAAATGACACTCACTTTGTCACTAGCACGGATTATTCATGGTCTATCGAGTTTAGGTTGTAAAGTACCGCTGCGTTGGACATTGTGAAAAACAGTTCAAATGAAGACTGCTCTTTGTAACTCGATGCGCAAGCGAGGGACTTTGCGCTGGTCCCTCGCTTACTAGCTTGTTGATTTAATGTGATTTACAAAAATAGTAATTAGCCGATGGGCGTTAGCCCGGTTGTCGGCGAGTCAACCGACGCTAACGCGTTGCGGCTATTTAAATCAACAAGCCGTTACGCGTCGGGTTACGAATAGTCCAGGCTAGGAGAGTGAGTACTATTGCTTCCTACCATATTTCAACGGACGCTCGCAACGCCGATCGAATTGCTATCATTCAGATTCTATTAGGGATGGTCTCCATCTTCCGTAGCGGTTTTACCGATATTCCTCTTGTCCGCAAGTGCGAAGAGTTGCACAATCTGCGGCGGTAGTAGAATGGTTTCGAGGGAAAGGAATCCCATGCATCGTCGTGACTGGCTAAGTAGTTTTTCGATCATCACTTTCGCAGGGCTGGTAGGCTGCCGGGGCTATCAGTACGGGCATGTTATCAAACCCGACGCAGCCAATATGGTGGGCAGCCACGAGGCGGGTGCCGAAGTCTTCGATCCGCTTGTGGACGAAGCCGTAGCAAAACTACTGGCTCGGCAGCAGATTGCGACCGACGGCTGCCCATTGGGATCCGATGGGCTACCAATGAAGAAGTCGGTTTGCTTCGTTGGAATTGAGAACAAGAGCGCTGAGGATATCGGTGACTTCAAGGATAAACTGTACAACCAAATCGATTCTCAAATCCTTGACTCGAATTCGTTTCAGTCTATTAGTAAACGCATGGTGGATGCAGCGCTCCACGAAACGCGGATGCGACCTGATGCGCTGATGTTACCTGACAACATGCGATTATTCACTGCCGTATTACAGCGTAGCGGTGCACCCATCGACTACTTGCTCTACGCGACCCTCACCAGCGGTACCACAAAACGGAACAGCTCGACCCAGCGCGATTATGAATTGACGCTGGAGTTGACCAATGTTCACACTGGTGAGTACGACAAACTTTCATCCGAAGTGCGCAAGGGCTACCACAAGTCGGCAGCAGGCAAGTTCTGGAATTACAATCCACTCAAGCGATGACCCGATGCGCTAGGTACCGCTTTACGGCGAAGCAACACTTCGCCAATCGACACCCACACTTCGGCTACCTAGTTGCCTGTCTATCTATTTTGCTTTCCCTCGGCTGTTCTACGCACGCCAAACGAATTTCTCAGCCAAGAAATCTGTTCTATGACGGTCAATTACAAGCGTGTCGCGAGAGCCTCGAAAAACTTGCCAAGTCGAACAGTCATGATCGCGACGTCGTCAATCTCGATCTGGCCGTAGTCGACTTGCTCGGCGGGCAAGCCAAGCAAGCCGAAACGAAACTGCGAGATGTTCGCGATAGATTTGACCACCTCGAACAAGATTCACTCGCCGAAAAGACGGTATCGATGTGGACCGACGATCAAGCGAGGTCCTATTCAGGAGAGGATTACGAAAAGATTCTAATTCGTGTTTTTCTGTCCCTTTCCAGTCTTATGCACGACGGCTTCGATGCAGAAAGCTATGCGCTACAGATCCAAGACAAGCACGAAGAACTGGAACAATCGTTCGCACAGCGAAATGGAAAAACCGACAGGGAGTATACACCGCTCCCTTTGGGATTTTACATGCGAGGGTTGTTGCGCGAAGCGACGCACCGAGACTACGACGATGCCGTTCGCAATTACGAAATCGCATCCCATCTGCTACCGAATTGCGAGCCATTGCTTTGGGATCTCTCCCGGGTGCGTGGCGGTGTGCATTCGCAACCAGGTCACGGTGTTGTTTACGTGTTTGCAATGGTAGGCCGAGGCCCTTACAAGATTGAGGTAGCCGAGCAGCCGACGAGTGCCGCTCTGCTCATCGCGGATCGAATCGTGTCTGCGGTGGGACCTTACCAACTGCCACCGACGATTGCTCCCATCAAGATCCCTGACATCGTTGTGCCTCCCTCGGATGTCGACTCGGTTGGAATCCGAATCAACGGCAGTCCGATTGGACCAACCGCATCCCTGGCCAACATCGAACAACTGGCCGTTTCAACTTACCGGGCCAATCGCAATTCGATCATCGCCAGAGCTGTTGCGAGACGCGTGATCAAGAAAGCGACAATCGCCGCAGCCAAGAACAGCATGGGCAAGGACGGCTTGACTGCTATCGGAATGGACATCGCCGGTATCGCCTGGGAAGCGAGTGAGGCAGCAGACACGCGATGTTGGGGACTGTTGCCTCGTGATATTCAAGTTTTGCGGGTTGAGGCTCCTGCGGGAGATCATCAATTGCAACTGAATCCACTTTTAAGAAACCGGCCAGTTGGCCCAGCTCAAACGACACCTGTTCGAGTTATCGACGGGCTGAATACCTACGTGCTTTGTTGGTTTCCTGATGCACGCAGCGTTAGTCAAATCATGTGTAGCAACCGGATCGATCTTGGCACGCATTAACACGAACGCTCGTTTCCCGTGAGCTGCTGCCAAATTCACACCTCGCGTGGATTAGCTTCGTTTTCATGGATCACTATCAAAAAGTTGACGATCCGAGCGGTATGACCTATAATTGAGTCCTTAAACGGTGTGAAGTGTAAGTTGGTTCGAACAAATCGACACTTTAGATAGAAGATGATGCGATGGGAAAGCGAATTCCAAGGTTTATCGAGCGTTTGGAACGGCGCGAGATGTGCGCTGCAGATTGGCAGAATGCGACGAATCGACTGGATGTCAATTTATCGGGACTGGTCGAACCACTCGATGCACTCATAGTAATCAACGACATCAACCAACATGGAAGCCGTACTTTGGAGTCGAAGCCGGCCAATTATTCTGGGCCACTTCTGGACGTCAATGGAGATGGCAACATGAGTCCGCTCGATGCGCTGATCGTCATCAATTCATTGAACCGCGTCGACGTTGGTTCGGCAGCTCCCGTTGTTCGATTGCCCAATCAAAATGGAGAGATGGTTGACTTGACTTCATTTATAGGCCATCGAGAGGTCGTGCTGTATTTTTACCCTAAAGACAAGACGCCAGGCTGTACCGTGGAAGCGAATGACTTCAGCAACCGCAAAAAACAAATCGAAGCATTGGGAGCAGAGCTATTCGGCGTCAGCGTGGATAACGTTCAATCCCATAACGAATTTTCCGATATGCATAAATTGACTTTCGATATTCTGGCGGACAGCGACAAGAGTGTCACGACCTCTTTTGGCGCATTAACGGAAGTGAATAATATTCCCATCGCGAAACGCACCACATTTATCATTGGAACAGATGGTCTAATCAAGAAAGTGTTTCGTGATGTCGATGTGCTGATCCATGGCGAAGAAGTTGTAGCAGCGTTGCAATCAGGAATCGGTATCTGAAGTAATTTTGCTTGCTTGGCCAGAACGCATCCCATTCAAACCATCTTATTGGAATGGAAACGTCTCATCGATTGACGCATGCGATAGCTGCACTACAAACGGAACGAGTCGATTTCGAATGCCCGCCATCACTTCATGCCCTTTTTCTGCCGATGCTGCGTGGGGATTGCCGCAGCCCGAATTGGTGGTCAGCAAATGCCAGGGCCGAGTGATCGCTATCCAACCTTTTTCGAGTGCTTCGAATCGCATGGGTCGAGCAGCTCCTTCGTCTGCGTTCAAACCTCCTTCGCGCGATCTGGCCACCAGTTCGGGACGATAGGCGAGGATCATAGACGTCTCCATTTCACCGGCATGATCATCTGGATTATCGAAAATACGCTGACTTAGATCACGCACCATTTGGAACCAATTGCAAAGGAAAATTTGAACTTTGGTCTTTCCGTACAACTCTCTAAGCAGCGGCTTCAAGTCGTTTCCGCCATGGCTATTGAGGAGCAGCAGTTTGCGAATACCGCTCGCGGCAACGGATTCCACTAAATCTTCGATGACTCGAAAAAGTGTCGACGGCATGAGATTCATGGCAAATGGAAATCGTTGCATGTTTGTTTCCGTACCGTATGGAATCGTGGGTAGAACGACTGGCCTGGCACCCTGTTCCCACGCATCTTGTGCAATTTCCGAAGCGATCCATTCCGCTTCGTAGATATCGGTCGCGTAGGGTAAATGAAGATTGTGCGGTTCGGTTGCACCTAAAGGCAAAATCGCCATTTGATACTCTGATTTCCGCACCGTTTCGAGTGTGTTCTCCGCTAGTATCCAAGGACGGGGATTGGATTGGTAATTGACCGAATTCGACACGTGGTATCTTTCGAAAATCGATGAAATGCGGAAACTGAGTTAGGCAATCGCAGTTTGGCGTGTTCGCTGCGAACTGAAATTGTACCCCCTGGGCAGGCGAACTTGGCAGAAGCAACGCGATATCTGCGGTGTGACTTCCGATTGAACTTGACAATTTGGTACTTGGGAGAAAGATTGTGTTGAAATACTGAGGAAGCCCACGCTTTCAAGGGCTTCGTTTTGTAAACACGATGCGGCTTTTCTTTGATTATGAAGATAAGTCGCAATTTTTTTTAGCGTATTAGGACACAGGAGTGTGCACAATGAGCGACTATGTACCGATGACCCGGGACGGGTATAACCGTATCAAAGCGGAGGTGGAACGGCTGGAAAACGAAGAAATGCCTAGAATCTCTGAAAAGATCGCTGAAGCCAGAGCCGAAGGGGACCTCAAGGAAAATGCTGAGTACCACGCTCAACGGGAAAACCAAGGGATGGTGCAATCCAAAATCAACGCGCTCAAAACCAAACTCAGCAATGCGCATATTATCGATACCTCTACGCTTCCCAAGGACCAGGTTGGTTTCGGTGCCACGGTCAAAGTCAAAGATCCCTGGGGCGACGAGGAAGAATACACGCTCGTTGGAGCAGGCGACGAAGACTACGAAGTTGGCCGAATCCTATCCAGCAGTCCCTTTGGTATGGCTCTTGTGGGAAAAAAAGTTGGAGACAAAGTGGAGATTCAAGCACCGCGTGGCAACCTCAAGTTCGAAGTTCTATCGATCGAGTTTAAAAATTAATGGCAAATGAATCTAAGGACGCTCGCGGTTCAGGAGGGGCACAAAAGGATGTGTCGCTCGGGCCAGCGTGCTTGATCTTCGTTGTCATTGGCGCGGTTTGCCTAAGCGTTGGAATGATCGCTATGGCAGCAATGATTTCAGGAAGCCAGGGCAGACGAGCAGCGTATTCGGTAAGGGAACAAATCGTTCCATGGGTCGAGCAGTCGTCCCTGAGCAAGACCGATCGAACAAATATCGTAGAACGACTGACTGAATTGTCCGTCGCGATGGAACGAGAGGAACTCACGACAAGACAATTGTCACGTTTGGTACTGCGAATGACTGATAGCCCAGTCTTGCAGTGGGGAGTGGTTGAGAAGTTGAATCAAAAAGCTCAGGCCTCCAATATGACCGAAGCTGAAAAAGAAGAGTTTAGAGGTGCATGCGATCGATGGCTGCGCACGGCATCCGAGGGAAGGCTAAACATTCAAGATATGGAGTTCGCAGTTCAAAATGTGGCGACCAAGGACCAGCGATCGGGGCGACTCACGATAAGAGACGATGCGAACGAAGAACGATTAAGGGAATTTCAACGGAGAATTACAGCTATCTCGGACAAATATTCGATGACAAATGAAGCGTTTGACAAGAGCGTTTCGCAAGTATTTCTCAATCTAATCGATGACGCATTGGCAAAGAAAGACTAACGCACTGCCGTGGCACTCCCTCCCTGATTTTTCGGTTTTCGGAACCACCGAGTCACTTTCGATTGATTTCGTTGATTACAGCAAGCACATCGAGTGGGTCTATGCTGCCGTTGCGATTGACATCGACAAATGGCAGACCACGGTCGAAGTTCGGATTGAGCGCCCGAACACCTTTGGAATTGAGCTCATTGATGATAATGAGCACGTCGAGGGGGTCTGGACCTCCACTGCCATTGACGTCGAACGGATTGATCGGATTTGTCCAGTAGGCTGGATCGTTGTCGGTAATAACGATGTCTACGGCGGTAGCTATAACGCCACTACCGGTTGCCGAGATGCGAACCGTGCGCCTTCCTTGCGGTATAAAGTCATCGACAGCACGGACGGGAAATGCAATGCTCATCGAGCCAGTTGGAATTAGAACCGTGGCTGGAACAATCAATTGACCAGGTTCACTCGCAACAATCTGGAGGGTTACTCCACCTGTTGGTGCCGGTGAGCGAATCGAAATTTCTGCTTGAGTTGTACGTCGAGCAGGATCCTCTTCGTTTACTTCGTTCGCTTGCAACACGAGCGAGAGAGGTTGGTAATCGGTAACCGATAGTTCAACGGTTGCGGATTCGTAACCAACCGATGACGCTGTCAGGATGACGATCTGTGTGCCATCAAATAACGCATCGTCGATAGCGTCGACACCGACTGTAATGCTAGCTAAACCAGCAGGGATAACGACGGAGGCTGGCAGATTTATTTCGCTGGTGTCATTGCTCGATAACCGAACAGAGATGCTTTGATTGATGTCCGTATTCGATCGCGAAACGGTTAGAGTGGCCGCTCCAGCACCAGCGTTCTCGGCAAGAATCGAACGGTTGATGGAGAGCAAAATCTGTTCACGGTCCAAGACATCGATTGTGAGGTTGTTAGATAAAATCGAGCCAGCGGATGCAGATAATTGCACTTGAATTGTGCCATCTAACAGAGCATCGTCGATCGCTTGCACAAATACCGTTGCGGATGTTCGACCTGCGGGGATAAGAACGGACCCAGGTAGCTGCAGTTCGGTGGTGTCGCTGCTGAGCAATGAGACGGAAAGCGGCACGGTGGTGTCAAACCCGACCCGTTTCACAGTAAGCATGGCGGCGTTGGCGCCAGCGTCTTCAGCGATGCTAGTTCTGTCAATTTGGAGCTCAAGACTCGGAGGAGGACCGACCGAAATGGTGAACTGTTGTTGACTTTGGCCGCCATCATCATCGGAGACAATCATAGTCACGGTGAAGGTGCCCATTTGCGAATAGAGATGACTGGCGTCAAAGAATCCGCGGGTGTCGACCCCGGCGGAGCCCAATGTTTCGATCGTTGCATTGCCTGAACTTGCAGCGCTATTGTCACCCCAGTTGATCGTATACGTAAAGGACTCGGATAGTGGCGGAGATGCTTGACTAGCTCCAAATCCCGGATCCGTAAACTGACCAATCCTTGCGATAGACAGCGTTTGGCTTTGAATCGCATTTTGATTTTGCCGAGGGGCAAGTGTTGGCGGTACATTGGTGACGTCAACGTTGATCGGGACGGATAATGTTCCAATAACGGAGCCATTCAATTGTAGCTTCGCGGCAAAAGAACCATTGTCGCCGTAAGTGTGCGACGCATTGACTTGAACTTGTTGAGGGATAAGCTGCCAACCGATATCCTGCATTCCAGCGAAATCTAATCGCGTCGGTAGCCTGCGTTGACCGTTTAAGCTTTCGGGAGACATTGCTGCAGGCTGGCCGTTGCTGATTGTTCCGACAGCCCAATGACTCACGTCGTTAAGCGGCACTGGCGATTTGCCTGAGATTGCAACAGAATTGGCTCCAGTGAATCCGCCGGAAACTTTCGCGTTCCAACTGTTGGCCAACCCAAATCCAAGAGAATGCAATAATTCGTGGGATGCAATTGAAACAAAGTCAAATTCATTTGAGTCCAAACCCTCCGTTGTCAGCCCAAAGTGCCAGTTTGCTGTTGAAGAGAAGGCCACTGTGCCCCCCCAGGGCCCAAAGTCTGTTGCAGTACTCAAAAGCGCCCCTGTTTGACCTCGAGCCTTTACAGCGTCCACGAATGCTTGACTAGTGGAGGAAGCGCTGAAGCCACCTTTTTCGCCCCGCCCGAGCTCTCCCGAGTTCAATCCACGAGCCCCTGCAAAGATCAAAATTTCGTTGGCAGGAATCACTAAATTGTTGCGAGTATCCTGAGCACCGGTGGCGGGGTTCAAGAACTTCGCTGTCCACTGGTCCAGACCGGTTGGTTGGATAGCCGTTAGTTGATCCGAGAACTTGCTGATGATTGAATTTGCGGCGAACTGGAGACTATTTCGTCGCTCTTGACTTGCGAAAAACCCTAAAGCATCCATCGAATAGTCAAAGCGGATGGACAATGGACCGGCCGTTGGTGAACCACCCACGTTTGCTGGACTAGTTGTGCCGTCACCCCATTGGACTACGCCGCTTATAGTCCCACCAATCGCCGAAGTGTCTATCGTTTGATTAAACGAAAACGCTTGACCCTCCGCAGTCAACGCATAGCGAGACGACAGACGCTCCATCTGAAGCGATCGTGATTTGGGTGTGGCTTTACGGCCATGTCTCCACCCTCTGCGGAAATTTGCAACAAGTTGGATTAGAAGTTTAGTCAGCATAGATAAAGCATTTGGGGCTAGGCCATTATCCGTTTACATCGAATTTAGCCACCCAAACGCCATGACGTAAGTCGGAAAATAAATTTTCCGACACTATCAACGCACCTAGCTTGGCAATCACCCAACTTGGCGATGAAGTGGCAGGACGGATGCCGCGAAATCGCGAAGCGTCGCTCGGGGCCGGGAGTTCGAAAGACTTGGAATGGCTTCGATCTCAATCTCAGTCACTGCTTGAAGTTGTAGTTCGCCTCGAACCACTTTGATATCCCGCGGTGCTTCAATCCCAATCGTGACTCGGTTTCCGTTTACCTTAGAAACGATCAACGTGATGTTGTCGCCAATTGAAATCCGTTCGCCTTCTTTTCGACTTAATACTAGCATAATTTGGTTCTTCCTTGATGTTTGATAGCAATGTGTGGGCAAAAACAGGTTGTCACATGTTGATCGAAATACCAGTGAGTGCTAACACCGTTCCAATGGTTCGCAAAACTGAGCCGATTAACCAAAAATTCGAAAATCCATTAAAGTTCTTCGTGGTTGAGTAGCGAAAGGTTTGCAAAATTCTAAAAAAAGTGGCAACACAGGAGGCTTTATTTCAATCGCGTTCAAAATTCTTCCAAAACGCATTACGTGATGGCAAGAAAGTCTCATTTCGAGAACATGTGTTTCGTTCCTGGGAAAGCTTTTTTTGTTGGAGGTGGTGTAAACCTCAGTGCAAGTACTATCGCACAGTGATTTGACACCTCAGGTCCACACTCAATGAGATTCCGCATTGGGTGGGATTTTTTTCCAGCGAAGTATTAACCATCGCTGAATATTGAACTTCATTCTTATTCTTAGCTTGGCATGGCTCGACGTCGACTGCGTTCTTCTTTGACATTTTCTGGAGTTTCGATGCGGAGCAAAACCACATCTCTGGCCGTAAAAAGAATGTTCAGAAATGCGACCAACGACGTGCAAATAACGAGAGCGAAAACAGCAAAAAACTCTTCCGGTGTATTCCATGTGGATTTGTAATCCGGAAACAATTCACCCAACGTCCAAAAAAGGTTGGGGAAACAATACCAATCAAACTTCAACGTCTGGTAATCATTAGCCGCCAAGCTCAAGGAACAGGTTAAAACTACCGACATAACGATCATGACCAATGTGATAGCCAACGCCATTACCAAGCGACCATGTAGCACTCGCCTAAGGAATGCCATACAGGTTAAGCGCACTATGCCAAGGTAAAGAGCCAAGTAACAAGTCATCGCAGTGACGTAGATGACAAGCGACGGTTGAATGTTGTTCTGGCTGGGTTGGAGCATTACCCATGGGGCAATCACCAATGTAAAAGCAGACCCCATGAAACTCAGCAGGATAAAGATATAACCTGGCCCAGCTCCCGGATTCAGCCAAGTCAAAAAAACTCGACCCAACAAAGAACTTGGTAACGATCGCCGTGCACGGGCAGGTATTGTCCCTCGTTCTCCCATCATGATGCTTCCGGCAACCCCCCAATGGGCAAAGAGAGAGGTAACCGCCGCCGCGATCATCGGTTGTATGTCAGTGGCTGAACCGTAGGACGCGATCATGAATCCTTCCAACATGCTCATTACAAGTCCAATAGTTAGCAGTGGGATTCGAATCGGAGTTGAACGGTTGTCGCTGCTAACACCAATGGCACAAGCACCGCAACGCAAAAGCAACCAACCATACAAAACAATCGCCAACAAAAATATTCCGAAAGCGATCCAACTCTCCAATCCAAACCCACCTGTACCTACGAGTCCAATTAAAACAGCACCTGCCCAGAAGGAACAGAAGACCTGCCCACCAAGCAGGATGATTGAGAAAAAAACCTGCTGCATCCGTGTGCGGGAGAATGCGGCTACCGAGATTGCAATGGTGGAAAGTGCCAAACTGCACGAAGCGATGATCAGAATCGTCATCGCAATGACCTCAAGTGTTACGCCTCTCAATAAATAGGTCAATGCGATGCAGGGTGCCATCACCGACAAGTAAACAATCAGTTGAAGTGCAGCAACGCTAAGTTTGCCAACCAGGATATGTCTAGGCGACAGGGTCGAAAGCGACAGCGTTTCGAATGTCCCGTCCTCAAGTTCCGACGCCATCGATCGAAAAGTGGATTGCGGAATAACAATCAGGGCAGGAACAATCAATATGATTGCATAACCGATCAGCATCCCAGCCCCATTGGAATTGTAATAGATGCTAGGGATCATTCCTACGATGGCTAAAATCGACCATGCAAGTACCACGACGGTTAATAACATCAAGGTCCAAGAAAATTGCCTACTCTTGAGCGCTTGCCGCGTCTCCTTGACCAAAATCGGATTGATCCAATCGCTCAGAGCAATGAGTCGCTTGTCCCAATTGGTTTCCCCCTCGACCAATTGCTGAATTGCAGCCGCATGCTCTTGCTGGTCTGGGGCGAGCACAGGAGGTACAACCAAAGGAATGTCGTTCGATTCGGTAGAAATCGATGTCATTGGATGGCGCCCGTCGTTACTTTCATGAACACATCCTCGAGTGTTTCCCGGTGGGCGGCAAATTCCAGGAGAGCAAAGTCGGCGCGAATGATAGCCTTGAGCAATGCGACTTGCTGCGTCGAACCGCCCTCAAGTTCCAAGGACAATGTATTCCCAGTGCGTTTGATATTCAAAACCCCCGCTTGTTCGTGGAGCCAACTGGATAGCTGCTCTCCTCGATTTAGAGCCGTCATTTCAACTCGCAATGCACCTTGGATTGTACGTCGGATGTCAGCCACACTTCCTACGGCCAACAAGCTACCTCGCTCGATGATTCCAACTTGATCACACATCTCGGCCAGTTCGGTGAGGATATGAGATGACACCAAGATTGTCGTCCCATCGACCGCCAGTTGCTGAATCATTTGTCGCAGCTCAATACGTGCGCGTGGATCCAAGCCGTTGGCGGGTTCGTCTAGGATTAGCACTGCAGGCGAATGGATCATGGAACGTCCTAGGCAAAGCCTTTGCCGCATTCCTTTCGACAAGCCGGTAATTGGCTTCGAAGCGATTTTGTCGAGGCCTGTGAAGCTGAGTGTCCGTCGAAGTGCGGCGATGCGATCCTTTCCCAAGAGGCCGTAAGACCTCGCAAAAAAATCCAAGTACTCGACGCAGTTCATGTTCGGGTACATCGAAAATCCGTCGGGCATGAAACCGAGTCGGCGACGTACTAGGTCAGGGTCGTTGATCACAGAAAAACCATCGATAAACGCATCGCCATAGCTTGGCAGTTCTAGGGTAGACAAAATCCTCATGCTGGTCGTTTTACCCGCACCGTTCGGTCCGATGAAACCAAAAACTTGCCCTCTGGTAACTTCAAATGAAACGTCGTTTACGGCTTTGGTATTCCCGAAAAACCGGTGTATCCGCCGCAGTTCGATCATAGGCTGGGAGGCAGAATGAACGTTGATATCGACCATGAGCGATTCCGTTTGTTAGTTGGCTCGTTCGGGATCAAGAACGTCGATCTGTTTGTCTGGCAGCCGATCTTCGGCGAAGGGGCTGGTTCCAGGTGCGACCGATTCTCGCGTCATGGCCGCGATGATACCGAACGGCAGAAGCATGACAAAAACTAGGCCAAACAAACCGAACGTCACGACCGGAATGAGCACCATCACAGCGATGGCAACCCAAACGTTTTGGCCTTGATTGAGCACCGCCAGCCTTACGACCATGAGCAGAACTGCGGTCAGTGCAGTCACGAAAAATAAGCTGCGCAGCGTTATCTTGTCTCCCACTATACATTTCCTTGGTGTCGAATCGACTCTGACGATGTCTGGGTTGACAAAGCGGCCGAACACGTTCCCGGCCAATGCTAGATCATTGTAACCGATGCGGGATTCGTCGAGTTCGTCTAGAATGTCTCGTTCACAAATCAAGTTCACTTGATTCGCTCCATCGGACTCTCCCAAGCCAAGTTTATCCGAAAGAATATTGATAATGTTACCGATCAAAAACAGGATCCAAAAATTGGCTATATCGGCTGGCACGTTATTGCTCAGTTCGGTTTTGCTCTTCAATTCCGTACTGACTGCGGCTGATCAGCGCCCCAATGTAGTCTACATCATGGCCGACGAACTGGGCTACTACGAGCCATCATTCATGGGGAACCCTAACATCAAGACACCCAACCTTGACAAATTCGCTTCGGAGGGAATTGTGTTCAAGAATATGTTTGCTGGTTCCTCGGTCTGTGCTCCGAC
>JAYVPE010000322.1:0-5516 GCA_043757575.1 Pirellula sp. | reverse complement strand
AACCTTGGCCACGTCGAACCGGTTGGGCTACTGGGCCTTCGCTTTTTTCCTCCCGAGGAGTTTTACTCATATTCCTATGCTGTCCGTATCGCCTATTTAGAAATGAAATTGGGTTAACCAGGCTGCTCCACATTGTAGCGGGCCGCCCAATCTACCGGCAGGGCTATCAATTTTCCACAGGTTCTGTCTTGGCTTTCACGGCGTTTTTTGGTATTTCCGACAATCGTCCGATTTTTATTTAGATTTCGAGAACCAAAATGAACCAAATCACCATTCGTTCAACCGAACTCTCGACGGATTCGCTCTTCGCATTGATTGAGTCTAAATTGCATCTACTGACTGAGATGCAAGCCATGACACTAACGCAAACAGATCTTGTAGCGCAGCACGACATGACTTCATTAATGACCCTCCTCTCACGAAAACAAGATTTGATGGGAGCACTGGGAAACGTGCAATCGGAGCTTGTACGCTTTCAAGGCCAAGATCCTGAACAGCGATCATGGTCCAGCGATTCCCGTCGAAAAACCTGTCAGCAAATGGTAGCTCGCTGCGATCAATTGCTGCAAGAATTGATTGTGATGGAGGATCGCTCCCTCGGTAGCATGAATCTGCAACGCGAATCGGTAGCGGCCCAGCTTCAACAGAATTTCAACGCTTGTGCCATTCAGAATGCATACCACTCCCGAGACCTCGAAGAATCCTCGTTCGATAGCTCGTTGTCGTTCGAGGGTTGAGTATTCCATCCATTTAAGGATCAAAACATGTTTTCGACTCCAGCCCTTAAAAGTCTCGAACAAACAGTAGCCTTTACGGAACGTCGACACGCAATCTTGGCAGGCAACATTGCGAACACGGACACCCCAGGCTATCGATCCAAGGACCTCTCCGTAGACACATTCCAAAAGAGCTTGCGAGATGCCATTCAAGCGGATCGCGAGAAGCGGGATATGTCACCTGGACTGAGGCTGAGTTTGCTTGGAGCACCCAATCAGGCCACGAAGCCATCGTTTGCTGATACAAAAAAAGTTGCAATGGAAAGTGTTCGCGATTCCATGAAACAGATTGTTTACCATGACGGCAGTGACGATAGTCTCGAAATGCAAGTCACCCAGATTGCGAAAAATCAATCGATGCACACGATGGCCGTCGCCATGATGAAGACTCAATTTCGACAATTGCAAATGGCAATCACCGGATCGGCCAACGTTTAATTTGAGCAAAGCGACCCCTTTTTAATTGCTTAGGCGTCCGGCAGACTGCCTGCTACTTTGATTTATTCGAACCTACCTGTCGCCTTAGTCAAACAAACGACGCCACCAAGGTTTTTCGAGTGGCACCGGTGGCTTGGGTTCTGGACGCACTGTTTTCATCGGCTGAGTTGCAATCACATTTCCTTTGGGCTTGGAGATCGCCTTTGGCATCGATTCTCCTCCTGTAGTAAACTCCACGTGAAGCCGAAGTGCTCCAATCTGAAGAACTTGGCCTGGCATCAGAGCCGCATGCTTCACACGTTTATCGTCGACATAAATTCCGTTCATCGATTCCAAATCCTTGACGACCAATGTCCCCTCGCCGTTGAATGAAAACTGGCAGTGCTGGCGACTTATCGAAGCGTGTTCAATACAGACCTGGCAGTTCGAGTCTCTTCCCACGACTCCCGGTGGCATCAACGTCCAGGAGGATTTTTCCAGATCATCCACATGATTCTGAAGAATAAGTTGGTAATACATTTATCATCGTCGTTTGGAAGAGTTTAGAAAATAAGAGCTTGAGAAGAGTGTACCTGCTGCGTTTCGGTATTCCACGTTTCAATTGGCTGTTTACCTAATTGGCCGAACCCTGATTCGAAGGGTTGAGGAACTTGGGAGATTTTGTTTTTTGTCCTTTGACGCCAACTTTTTTGCTGGCGTTTCAATTTTGGTTGGCGTCTCCTTTTCCTGTGGAGCCATCGCTAAAAATTCCCATTGAGTCAAAAGGACTTCTTTTGCCGCATTCACATCGACGACGAATCTATCGATCGGCAATTCGGCAGCCTCTGCATTGGAAAAAAAGTCACTCTTTGGTCCCGCGATCGGAATTGCAGTGAACTCTAAATATTCGACCTCTGGTAATTTCCCCGGTAGATCCATCCCCAGTTTCCGAAGCTGCTGGGCACCGAGTTCCCAGTTCTCGATCGGAATTTGAAACTCAACAAGCATTGCTCCTTTTTCGATTCCTTCTGCGGCTTCAACGCGCTGCTCTTCAGCACCAAGTGAACTGTTTTTGCCTAACGACTCTTTTATTGGATTGTCCATGGCTTTTTCCGCAAATGCGATACCGGACTGCTGGTCGATCGGTTTGTCACGATAGCGAAAAAAAATCTCCTTCTTGAACTCAGTGCTTCTAGGCATTCCAGAGCTGCGGAGTTTCACGAAGTTTTCCACGATTGGCTGTACGTCATCAGCAAGGCCGTCGATTCCTGATTTCGATTCCGCCGCCTTTCCAATGTTTGACATTACCGGCGGTAGGTCTGCAGTCGCCGAGTTGGGTGCTGGCGGAGGATCGAAGGCCAGTCCTTCCGACAATTTAGATTTGCGGTCAATGGGGGATGCACTATCCAGCTCTTCATTTTTCTGGAATCTAAAATCGTCTGTTTTCGACTGTTCTGCTAAAGATCGACTTGGAGCTACTGTCGCGTCACTTGCGGTTTTAGTTCTCCCAGTCTCGGAAAGGCGGATGACTGATTTGGTGTTTGGCCCCATCAGGAAAGCGCTGGCGCAGACTGCAATTGCGAACAATGCCGCTAAACTTGCAAGCCGTTGAAGCGGAATCCTCTGATACCAGCGAGTTTCCTTAAGGACAACCCAGGGCGTGCCCACGGAAAGGGTGACGTCGTTGACCTCAAGTAAAGCTGGTTCATTCCATGGCCCTTGCTGAAAGCGGCGAGCCGGCTGAGATAAATGCAGTTGGGAAACGAGATTTCGGACAGATCGCAATTCTTCTAAAAGTTTCCGGGACGCCTCGGACGACTGCAGTTGTTTTTCGACACTCGCACGCTCCTCGTCGGTTACCTCATTGTCTAAATAAGCGGTCAGCAAGACTTCGTCAAACTGAGGATTCATAGCTGGTTCCTCGTAGTTGTAACCACGTGATTTTTCAAAGCGGCCTCGCTCGACTGCGAATCATTGTCAGCGGATTGTCCAATTCCCATGGCGTTCATGATCTCTCGCAGTTCGATTCGAGCGCGATGAAGTCGGCTACGAACGGTTCCCACTGGAATATCCAGCATGAAAGCAATTTCGGCATAGTCTATTCCTTGCAAGTCTCGCAGCACGATAATGTTTCGGCGTTCTGCATCGAGCCGAGCCAATGCCAATTGCACTTGACTGACAGTTTCTTTGGCGATGACGATCGATGAGGGGGACTCAACCTGTCGGTCTCCTGACTCCGATGAATCGATCATCTTGGCACTGCCAAAATGATTTTTCGTTCGTTTTTTTCGCCGCTGCAAATCAATCGCTGTGTTAAAAGCAATTCTGTGCAACCAAGTGTAAAACGACGATCGACGCTCAAATTGATTTAGCTTGCGAAAAGCCGTCAAAAAGGTCTCCTGAGTCACATCCTCTGCGTCATGGCGATTTCCGAGCATTCCAAGCAGCGTCGCATAGATCCTCTGTTGGTAATTGGCAACGAGGATTTCAAATTTTGATGATTGGCCCGAAACAATACAATCGATCAATGCAGTCTCCTCCGCTTGATTTGGTACTGCACTAACGGACGAATTCGTGGCCAAATTAGTTCCCAATTCGCAAAAAGAGCTACCGGTACAGAGGAGTCAGTTTTTCGGTGAGATAATCGATAAACGGTTGGGAGGAAATAGGTAATCTTGTTGCGCTGGCTATCAGTTCGGTTGGTCTCAGGCAACGGCCGTGTTGGTGCACTTTGGTTCGAAGCCATTGCAAAAGAGGTTGGAATTCCCCCCTCGCAATCATGGACGGTAAATCCCCCAAGTCGTCGCAAGCGGCGTTCATGAGCTGAGCTGCGAAGATATTTCCAAGGGTGTAAGTTGGGAAATAGCCGATCAATCCTGCTGCCCAGTGTACATCCTGCATGACCCCGTCGCTATCGTTTTTGGGCCGGATTCCCAAATAGGATTCATAGCGATCCGACCAGGCCGTCGGCAAATCCACACATTGCAAATCGCCATCGATCAGCTCACGCTCCAGTTCAAATCGGAGCAAGATATGCAAATTGTAAGTTGCCTCATCCGCTTCAATTCGAATCAAACTCGCCTCCACCCGGTTCAAGTCGGCATAAATCGAGTCGACGGAAACAGCGTTCAACTGTGGGAACCATGTTCTGGCATGAGGCAGGCACCACTGCCAGAATTCCTTGGAGCGTCCGATCATGTTTTCCCAGAGACGGCTCTGAGACTCATGCACTCCGAGCGACGCCGCGCACCCGGCGGGCAATCCAAACCACTCGGTCGGCAATCCTTGTTCGTATATGCCATGCCCCGCTTCGTGAAGCGTGCCATAGAGGCCACTGCTAAGCGAGTCGTCATAATAACGAGTCAAAATACGATGGTCATTTGGTCCCAATGTTGTACAAAACGGATGGTCGGTTTCATCGAGCCGACCTCGTTCGAATTCGAATCCAATCTGTTTGGCTACCCAACGCGAGAACTCTTTTTGTTTTGAGAGTTCAAACACTCCAGCAATCGATTTTCCATCCGGTCCCGATTGGGATTGCGTCAGCTCTTGAACTAAAGGAACAAGCCGTTCACGAAGATCGGCAAAAACGACTGCGACCTCATCGGTCTTGGCATCCTCTTCGTATTGATCCAATAGGCTGTCGTAACGGCAAGACAATCCATTGGACAAAATGGAGGCTTCCTCGCGCCGAAGCTGGACAATCGAGTCGAGGTGCGGCAGGAACTTGGCAAAGTCGTTTTTCGGCTTGGCTTCCGACCAAACTTGTTGGCCGACTGTTACAGCATGAGCAATTCGTTTGACCAAAGACTCAGGTAGTTGAATGTTCTTGTCGAAGTCTCGCTTCATGCCCCGTATGGATGCACCGACAGGGCTGTTCGGTTGCATGGCCAACTCGGATTGAGTAAGTTCATTGAGCCAGTCGCCAAATTTTGCACTCGTTTTGCGTTGATGAACTAACCCGCTCAAGAAAGTGACTTGTTCAGCGCGATGCTCTCCGGCATGAGCAGGCAGTCCTGTCCGCTCATCCCACTCCAGAAGCGCCAGGGTACTTTCGAGAAGTGCAGTTTCTCGGACGTAGTTGTATATCAGTTGAAATACGGTTTGAGCTTGGCTTGTTTGCAATGGTGGTTCCTCGTGTACGAATGCGTCGCTGCGTGCGACCCTAAATCATTGGTTTTGGTTTGTATCGCTGACCGCCAGCCGCAACGCGTGCTGGGCATTCGGATTCACAAAGATCCAGCAGATCGCACCCGCTAGATAGATGCCCGAAAACAAGAGCAGCACAATGTTCCAGTTTTCGGTTACTTGAAACAATTTACC
>JAYVPE010000321.1:0-5520 GCA_043757575.1 Pirellula sp. | reverse complement strand
AGGCCCGTCTGTCAGGCTCCAAAGGCAAGGGAATGATCGTCAGCATGTCTCGTCGCATTGCGGCTGATTTGTACGGGGAGATTATAAAACTCTGTCCTGAGTGGCATTCCGACGATTTGGACAAGGGGATGATCAAAGTCGTGATGACCGCAGCATCCAGCGACGGGCCGACGATGGCAAAGCACCATACCAACAAGGAACAACGCAAGCGGCTTGCCGAGCGAATGAAAGACGACGACGATCCGTTGCAATTGGTGATCGTTCGCGATATGTGGTTGACGGGCTTTGATGCACCCAGCATGCATACGCTTTACATCGACAAGCCAATGAAGGGGCACAACCTCATGCAGGCCATCGCCCGCGTGAATCGTGTCTACAAAGACAAGCAGGGCGGTTTGGTTGTCGACTATCTTGGGATTGCATCGGACCTTAAGGAGGCATTGTCTTTCTATTCGGACGCGGGTGGCAAAGGCGATCCGGCGTTGGCTCAAGAAAAAGCCGTCAAGATCATGCTCGAGAAGATCGAAGTAGTGTCGGCCATGTACCATCGTTTCCCTTACGAAAACTATTTCGACGCCGACACATCGGCCAAGCTGGCAACGATCCTGAGTGCCGAGAACCACATTCTCGGTCTTCCGGATGGCAAAAAACGCTACATCGATGCGGTAACCTCCCTATCGCAAGCCTTTGCCATTGCGATCCCCCACGAGCAAGCGCTTGGAGCGAAGGACGAAATCGGATTCTTCCAAGCGGTCAAAGCTCGATTGGTCAAATTCGACTCCACGGGTGAGGGGCGAACCAATGCGGAAATTGAGACAACGATACGACAAGTGATCGATGCCGCTTTGGTATCCGAGCAAGTGATCGACATATTCGATGCAGCTGGGATCAAGAAGCCGGAGATTTCGATCCTGTCGGAAGAGTTCCTGGCGGAGTTGAAAGACAATGAACACCAAAACATCGCGATGGAGGTATTGCGCAAACTGCTGAATGATGAGTTGAAATCGCGAGCCAAACGAAATCTGGTTCAAAGCAAAGCGTTGTTGGAAATGCTCGAGGATGCCATCAAGCGATACCAGAACAAAATTCTGACCGCTGCCGAAGTCATTGATGAACTAATCAAAGTCAGCAAGGAAATGGTGGCATCCGACAACGAAGCCAAACAATTGGGGCTAAGTGAATTTGAGTATGCTTTCTACACTGCGGTAGCGAGCAACGACAGCGCCAAGCAGTTGATGGAACTCGACAAGCTCCGCGAATTAGCTGTTGTACTGACTCAAAAGGTCCGAGAGAACGCCAGCATCGATTGGACGATTAAGGAAAACGTAAAGGCTAAGCTCAAGGTCATCGTGAAACGCTTGCTTAGGCAATACGGCTACCCACCCGATATGCAACAACTGGCAACCGAAACGGTGCTAAGACAAGCAGAAATGATCGCCGACGAGTTGATGCGAAATGATCCGTAGATGCACTTTCAAACGAAAAAATCCCTTGAAATATGGCCACGGATTTCAATAGAGATGCCCCGCAAGGGGACGAATACAACACGAAATTGCCAAGGAAAATGCCCACCAAAGGTGGGGCAACCAAAAAAGGCAGCGTTTTCGATTAAAGACTCATTGAAATTTTATTTTCATGGGTCTTAATAGATCTAACTGATTGTCTGGACATGAGTTATCCGATACAATCCTGCGGCCCAATTCTCAGTCAAAAAGTCCACCCATTCAAATTTCCCCATGCTTACCGTAAAGCAAATACTCAAGATTGGAAGATTGCTTGATCAAACCGGGGAGCCCCGTCCTGGATTTTTGCACGATGACACAGACAACTTCGAAGGACAGGGAAGTGCTTTGGAGCATGGCGCAATTCCAATTTGTGCATCTATCCCTTCACAGGCTGCAAATTCGGGGTCAGAAAAGTCGGTGAGAATAACGCTAGAATACCAACTCGACGAAACGACCGGTGACGTTAGGCTGATTGCAAGATAGCAGTCACGCATGGAATTCATTGACGTCACTTCCTTATCTGATTGTTCATCGTTCTGGCTCTGGAGTCTTGAAGATAGAGGTGGTGACTGACAAGGACGATTTGTTTTCCGACTGGACAGCAAACACTCGACTGTCTCCTGTTTTTTCAATTGCTCGTACCTGCGGAAATTCCCCAAACGCGTTTCAGTTTCTTGGGAAGTGGACTTTGTTTTTTGTGGGTCCCATACATCCGACATCGGTGCCAGCGCTTGCACATGATGATGTAAGAGTTTGGTTAACGCTTGGACTATTCAACGTTTTGATCGCGACCCAATCTGATCTTCGAGCGAGTGAAATTAAAAAATGGGCAAAGAAGAATTGCATTGAGTTGGAAAAGTGGAGTTTATTGGACGGCGAAGTCAAGAGGGTTGAGTGCGTAAACGGCATTGCAAAAGGTCCAGAGGATACGAATTGGAAATCCGTGCTGACCGCGCTATGGGAACGGCCAGTCTCCGGTGAACTTCGTGAAGCAATACAAGAGTATTGTCCTTTGATGGCTGCGACAATTTCTCGAAGTAGACGCGTCACCCCCAATATCACCAATGACCTCGTTGGGCTAAACGATGGCGTTTCCGCTTTCCTTGTTGAGGCACTCAAGTCTGCCAAAGAAGGGAAGCATATCCAATGCCTAGGACACCTACTAACGATCAACGCGGCTCTTTCCAGATTCTCATCACAGACGTTCGCCGGCACCTCGCCGATTACGACAACCGAATGCCATTTTTGGCTTCACTCAATGCTTGGTGTCGGTGTTGCATCTTTGGCCTTTCGCAATGTTTGTGCGTTTGTCGATCAGCAACTTGGTAACGCACGGATTGGGGAACGATTCGCCGCACTTAAGGATGTTACAGCAAATTTCGATTTGCTGTTGGATTTCCCGCCAGACTGTGACTATCTAGATTCTGTAACCATTTCCGAGTCAGACAAGGTAGTACCCATACTCGCCTACTTCAGCGCAAGAGATGGATATCGAAGTACTGAATGGGCAGTTAGTGCACCTCTAGCCGCAGTGTCCGCTTGCAATTCAAGGCGATGGTCATTGCTTACGGTTACTCACGAGTTTTCCCACGTTGCGGTGCGTTCGATTCTTGCAGAGTTGTACCCCGACTTCATGCAACCGACAAAGATGAATGAATGCATCGATCTGCTGAGCGAAGTGAGTCCAAAGACAGTGTTCATGCAAATTAGAAAACTTATGATTATTTCCATAATTGCGATGGACAATGCAGCAGTAGGTAGACCCATGGGGCAATCGGTTGACGTAGTTCAGAGCACGCTTAAAGCGTTGTTACAACGATGGCGAACCGACGCTGATCGAGTACCTGGCAGAGCAACTCGTATGCGGGCAACTCGCTCTGGTCGTGGGGGCTGGCCTTTCCAAGCCATTCGGACTGCCGGATTGGAAGGCGCTCATCGAGCAAATGTATCGTTCGAAAAGCGACGCACTATACCGCAAAGACCGCGTTGGCCAGTCACGCGGCATCGAGCAAATGTATCGTTCGAAAAGCGACGCACCAAGTGATACCGTGACATTGTTGCAGCAGGTAGAGTACTTTCGCCAGCGTTACTTCAAGTCGGATCCAGTGGGGTTTAAACGGGCAGTCCATGACGCTCTATATAGATCGGTGAATCTCGATTTTCAAACCATTCGAGAAAACGCGACCCTCGCAGCAATTGGCGCTTTAGTAATGGCGTCTCGGCGCGGTAGTGTTTCTGAGGTTGTTTCGTTTAACTACGATAACCTTATCGAGTTGTACTTGTCATACCACGGATTTGTAGCAGCTTCGATTGCCGAAGAGAAGCACTGGCGGCCGGCCGCCGACGTAACGGTTTTCCATCCACATGGTTTTCTCCCCTACGATTGCGAAAAAGCGTTTTCCAAAGAGATCGTATTGGATCAAGAGTCGTATAGCGTAATGCTCGGCGACAAATCAAAGATTTGGCGTCAGACAATCCTTGGCGTCATCCGCCATAAAACATGCTTGTTTATTGGGATTTCCGGAGATGATGGAAACATGGATTCGATGTTGTTGGAATGTAGGGATACCCATGCCTACGTTTTAAATAATACAGCTTACTGGAGCGTTGTTTTTTCAACTGATTTCACTCGCGAGAAAAGTGAATCTTGGAAATCGAGGCGAGTGTATCCAAAGACCATCAAAGATTACAAATCCGATTTGCCGCGAATTTTATTTGGAATTTCCCAGGAAGCTACGAAACGCCTTTCGAAATGATCAGTTGCCATTGGTGAATGCGTTCGTAGGTCGGACTAAACTCAGGTGGATTGCTCAATCGCCTTTTATTGAAACTGGTAGACCTTGAAACTAAAAGAGTGTCATCGCTGTAGTGTAGGGCAAGAGAGATGACTTTGCGGAAGAACTCGCAGCATAGATCGTTAACTCCGAGTAATGAATTTGGTGTGACCTCACCGGACCTCGCTATTGAACGCCTTCATGGAAGTCCTAGACGCCTACAATCCAATGAGCAGTCAGGCCCTTAGCACGGAGGCCGATTGCAAAGGCTTGAAAGCGATTCTGTTGGGACGGGCAAAACTCTACGAGACCTTTCAGAATCAAGAGTAGATTCCGCGATAATTCCTTCGTGGCAGTTGGCTGACGTTACCGCTTCGGATATTGATGCGTGGCGGTTGTGGTTGGTCACGGATGCCATTGCAGCAACCAAGTCGCAACCGGCGCGGGGTATGGCAACCTCGTCAGCCAACAAACACGCCCAACGGGTGAAGAAACTTATTGCACAAGCAGTGCGGGCCAAGTTGATTCCCGAGAGTCCGTCAGCCGACCAACGAATTGGGCCAGAAGTGAACCGGACCCGGGATCACTACATTGATCGAGCAACCGCCAAAAAGGTGTTGGATGCTTGTGATGTTGAGTGGGCGTTGATATTTGGTCTATGTCGGTTTTCTGGTTTCCGATGTCCGACCGAGGTGTTGGGGCTAACGTGGGCCGATATTGATTGGGCTGCGGGTCGTATCCGCATCGATTCGGTAAAGACGGGGCTTCGGTACTGCCCAATCTTCCCCGAGCTGCGGCCATTGTTGGAGGCGGCTTTCGATGCGGCACCACCAAATACGTTGCATTGCATACGGGGCTACCGTGGTAACGAGACAAACCTGAGCCCAACTACTCCGCATCCTCGGTCGAGCCGGCATTGTTCCTTGGCAAAAAGCGTTTGTGAATTTGCGGGCATCTTGTCGGACCGACTTGCAAGAGGTGTTTCCCGATCACGCTATCAATACTTGGCTCGGACATTCAAGCAAGGTTGCTGAGAAGCATTACTTGCAAACGACCGAAGGGCATTGGGAACGGGCGTTGGTTCAGGGATCGGCACCAAAAGGCATTGGCGGTGTAGCCGGCGGTGTAATCAGTGCAAATCCCCCGGAATCCAATGCACTTTCAAACGAAAAAATCCCTGGGAATGTAGCTACTGATGTTGCTAGATTCCCAGGGATTTTAATGGAGATGCCCCCGCAAGG
>JAYVPE010000320.1:0-5549 GCA_043757575.1 Pirellula sp. | reverse complement strand
TGCAACTGTTAATTCAAGTGCGAGCGGAAGCCAGAGTAAAACGAGATTTTGCCATGTCGGATTCGGTCCGGAAGGGACTTACTCAAATAGGCATCGCCTTGCAAGATGGCAAAGAAGGAACCACTTGGTCCCTCCACCGAGGGCTGTAGTATTTCGTTTTAAAAGGCCGGGACTACACCGCTCAGTGTCGCAGCTTGATCATTGCTGTTATCTTGAAGGAGCCCTCAAGGTTTTTCGATGGCTGTAAACTGGAGACGAATTTCGTTGCTATCAAAAAAGAAATGACTTAATCTCGCGATCACCTTCCACCGATTGATCGCCTTTTCTGCTTCACGCTCGAGACGCTCTAGGTTTTTGATTTCTCCAGCAAAGTCGATGGAGGATCGTCCTCGAGTATTCGACCGAGCGGTTCGAAGCGTCTCGATTGCGTTGTTAATCCATTGCCGATAATCGATTAACCGATTACCCACATTCTGTGCCTCGCGCGGACCGATCCAAATGGGTGGCACCCCTGGGCTCTCGCGCAGTCCAACCGTTGTTATTATTTGCCATCTCGCGCTAGGCTTAGACCAGACTTCGACTACTAACTCCGGATCTTCGTCTTCAATGGCGATCCTCCACGAAGCCTTTCCCATGCCCTCAATGATAACACTTTCAATAGGTTCAACGACCAATTTCTCTGCCAGCTTCAATTCGATTTCGCAACGGCATGCTTTTGCCAAAACGGGTTTCCCAACGGATACAGATTCCTTCGTGATGGCGGCTTGAAGGCGAAGGGGACGTTCCAATCGAATCCGTCCGCTTTCAGAAAGTACGGTTTTGAGAACGGGCGAAACAGAAGCGTCGATCGATTCGTCCTCGCCGCCTGGCGGGTCGTCCGTCGAAATAGTCGGAACGCCAATCCCTGCCGGAGAAAACACCTCGCCGATGATCGAGGAGGCAGATACGGAATTCAGACGCAGCGTTCTCTCTTTGTTGGGCATGAGCTGCGAGAGCAGTGATTCAACTGTCAACTCGGGTTGCTGCACTGAAGCTTCGGTGATCAACTCAGTCGGATCGCTGGTGATATTGAGTTCCTGAAGATTAGATTCGGTCGCGACTTTGTCAGTGCCAGCGACTTTGTCAGTGCCAGCGACTTTGCTAGTTGCCGTTGAATTGAATGCAGTCGCCTGTGTTTTGGGCACTTCCAAACCTGCGACCATTTTGACTGGTAACCTCTTTTCACCTGGTGACTCTTTGTCTGGACTACAGAGCCAAATCGTCAGCGCCCCAATGGTGGTCGCCGTGGCTAAAGTACCAATCGGAAGCAATTTTGAGGCGGTTTTTCTCTTGTGTCGAAACATTCCGGCTGAATGGACTAAGTAGCGACTCGGTCCGATTGGATCGAAATTAAGTTGGGATTCAATCGTGAGTTCGCAGTGTGGCCAATCGGGGGCTGGGCTGGAAAACGGTGCCGTTTGAATCAACGTCTTGACTACTATGTCGGCCCCATCGAGACCGCTGCTTGCGAGTTGGTTCAGCGCATCCGATAGTGGAATCAATATTCCATCTTCGGTGACCAGCGTCTCGGCGGTACTGGGCAGAGTGGCTTGTTGCAATTGGTTTTTCCAGTCTTGAATCACCGACTTCGGTGGATTACCCCACGTTTGCAGCGTTTGTGCAACCAGTTGGAGGCCGCTGCAACGCGCACCTACGACGGTTCCAAACGCCTCGCTTGTGATGACGTAAAAATTTCCAGATGGATCGTCCACCCCCTGATTAACATCAATTCCTCGAATTGACTTTCGTAATTCGTCTGACAATCGTTGGTTGATTGACCATGGGTTGGAAATTGTTTTTGAGCTGCCAAAAAGGGACTTCGATTCGCAACGGATCGACAGCAATGGACGGAAAAACCACGGGTCATTTCCTGGCTCCGACATCATACAAGACCAGTCTTCGGCGTTGATCTTGTAGCCGTTACCTTGCGAAAATGGCAATTTAGGCTTTTGTATGGAATTGCCGGACAGCAATTCGGTCAAGGCTAGTAGATGCGGTTCTGGAATGATCATTTGCACCGACTTCAATCTTTGGAGAGAGTAACGGCAATTGACGGTTTGTTGTAGCGAAAGTACACTCTTTCCCCGTATTTTAAGGGTCTGTCTGTATAGATATCCGACGCTGTCGAACCCCTTTTTATTTTTGCAGAAACACGGGAGCATTGCATTCGGCCATGGCAAACAAGTTGATCTATTTCTTTGGAAAATCTAAGACCGATGGTGGCGGAGACATGAAGGCTCTGCTCGGTGGCAAAGGTGCCAACCTTGCCCAAATGACCAAAATCGGCTTGCCTGTCCCGTCTGGTTTTACCATCACCACCGAAGTCTGCGTAAGCTATTACAAAAATGGCCGCAAAGCCCCAGCCGATCTCGCGCTGGACATGGAAAAGGCCGTAAAATGGCTTGAGAAAGAAGCTGGAAAGAAATTTGGCGACGTCAAGAACCCTCTGCTTGTTTCCGTCCGATCAGGTGCTCGCGACTCGATGCCTGGAATGATGGACACGATTCTCAATCTAGGCCTCAACGACGCAACCTGTGAAGGTCTCGCGACTGCGACCGGCAATCCACGGTTCGCTTGGGACTCCTACCGCCGATTCTTGCAAATGTATGGCGACGTCGTAATGGGCGTCCAAAAGAAGAATGAGAACGACCACGATCCGTTCGAAGAAGTCATGGATGGTCTGAAAAAAGAAGTTAAGGTCAAGGACGATACCGAGTTCACAGCCCCTCAGCTTCAAGAATTGGTCAAGCGATTTAAGAAGCTGATCAAGGATTGGACCGGCAAGGCGTTTCCAACCGATCCGGTCAAGCAACTAGAGGGCGCCGTTTTCGCTGTCTTTAGCTCGTGGATGAATGACAGGGCTATTCTCTATCGCCAAAAGTACCGAATTCCCGACGAATGGGGCACGGCGGTCAACGTCCAAGCGATGGTGTTCGGCAATATGGGCGACGATTGTGCGACTGGGGTTGCGTTCACTCGTGACCCTGCCAACGGTGAAAACGTTTTCTACGGTGAGTACCTCGTCAACGCACAAGGCGAAGACGTCGTTGCTGGCGTACGAACACCGTTGACCATCTCGGACATGGCCAAAGACAAAACCATCGGTGCAGCCCACAAAGAATTAAACGACGTTCGAAAGATCCTCGAAAAGAACTTCGGCGACGTTCAGGACTTCGAGTTCACGATCGAAAAAAAGAAGCTGTATATGCTTCAGACTCGAAACGGAAAGCGAACCGCTTTGGCCTATGTTAAGATCGCGCACGACATGGTCAAAGAAAAGCTGATGACCCCGGAGCATGCGATCAAGTCCGGAGATCCAGAAGCCCTCAACCAACTCCTGCAGCCGATTTTCGATATCGCCGCATATGCAAGCGCTGGAAAAGAAGGCCGATTGATGGCAGTCGGACTACCTGCCGGCCCAGGTGCAGCGTCTGGTTCCGTTGTCTTCACTGCTGGCAAAGCCGAAGAACTTGCAGCCAAAGGGCAAAGCGTCGTCCTGGCCCGCATCGAGACCAGTCCAGAGGATCTTCGAGGCATGATCGCTTCGGACGGTATTCTCACTGCGCGAGGTGGCGTATCCAGCCACGCAGCTTTAGTTGCTCGTCAAATGGGGAAAGTATGCGTCGCTGGGGCTGGCGATATCGAAATCGATTACCACAAGGGTACGCTTAAATGCAAAGGGGTAACCCTCAAGGAAGGTGACCAAATAAGCATCAACGGAACGACCGGCGAAGTGTTTCACGGTAAGATTGCAACCGCCGACAGCGAACTAAAGCAAGTCTTGGTCAATAAGACCATGAAGCCCAAGGACAGCAAGGTATTTCAGTACTACGACTTCTTGATGAAGCTCGCGGATAAGTATCGAACGCTTGGCATGCGAACCAACGCTGACCAACCTGACCAAGTAATCAACGCGATTGCTTTCGGTGCCGAGGGAATTGGCCTCTGCCGAACCGAGCATATGTTCTTCGAAGGGGATCGAATCATCGCGGTTCGCCAAATGATCTTGGCAAAAGCAGAAGGCGATCGCAAGAAGGCATTGGCTACCTTGCTCCCTTATCAGCAAAAGGACTTCGAAGGGATCTTCCGTGCATTGAACGGCCTGCCAGGGTGCATCCGGTTACTTGATCCACCTTTGCACGAATTCCTCCCTCAGCACGACAACAAGAAGGGTCAAGAAGAAGTTGCCAAACAACTCAAAACAACCGTCGCGGAAGTCGCCAGGTTGGTTTCCGAGTTGCACGAGTTCAACCCAATGCTTGGTTTCCGCGGCTGTCGTCTCGGTATCTTGCGTCCTGAAATCACCGAGATGCAAGCCAGAGCGATTTTCCAAGCCGCAGCCGTAGTTCTGAAAGAGGGAATCAAGGTTAAGCCGGAGGTAATGGTGCCTTTGGTCGGATTCAAGAAGGAGCTGGATCTGCAAATGGAGATCGTTCACCGTGTGGCTGGCGAAGTCATGAAGGCGACCGGCAAGAAATTTGCATACACCGTCGGAACAATGATCGAAGTTCCGCGTGGCGCTTTGACGGCCGATGAAATCGCCGAGTCCGCCGAATTCTTCTCGTTCGGAACAAACGACCTAACCCAGACTTGCTTGGGAATGAGTCGTGACGATTCGGGTTCGTTCCTACCAGCCTACCAAGGTTTGGAGATCATCAAGGCGAATCCGTTCGCTTCGATCGATCGAACGGGAGTTGGTCAGCTTATGAAAATTGGCGTGGACAAAGGTCGTTCGACCAAACCGGACCTCAAGATTGGTATTTGCGGCGAGCACGGTGGTGACCCATCGTCGGTCGAATTTTGCCACATCATCGGTTTGGATTACGTCAGTTGCAGTCCATTCCGAGTACCCATTGCACGCTTGGCCGCTGCACAAGCAGCCCTTCGTCATCCGCCAAAGCCAATCGGGGCGAAGGTAATCAAGGACACGAAGGCAGCGACAGGCGCGACCAAGTCGAAATCCTCTGCAAAGTAGCGCCTGACGGTTCTAACAGACATTAAAACTTCAAAAGGCGGAGACCGGATGGTTTCCGCCTATCAAGATCACCGAAGTGTCTGTGCTAGCAATCTCAGATTGCCATTCGTCTTGTATTTCATCGCCGATTTTGATAACCCAACACGGTATGGCAAAATCGTCCCATGTTGAAATCGAAAATTCTGTGCCTCAAGAACCGCTGGCTATTGAGCTTGCGAATCTGCGCCATTATTTTTCGCCAGCATCTACTATTGGTGCTGGACTACCGTCGGGGATGGATCGAGCATCGATGAGCGATACGCTGGTGGACCGTCGGAGTCCGTTAACGCTCGACAACGCATTTGTACAGCAGACGAAAGACCAAATCCGAGCAATTGTTGAGAGTATCGCAAAATTAGCACACGCTCCAATCGAGCCCAATGAATTCGTGCTAGCCGTGTTACCGAAAGTGGCAAGTGCAATGGGAGCGTCAGGAGCGGCACTTTGGCAGCAGTTTCCTGATTTGACTTGGCGGTTGATCGGTAACGTAAATCTT
>JAYVPE010000319.1:0-21218 GCA_043757575.1 Pirellula sp. | reverse complement strand
TCGACGACTGGTTAATATCCAAGGTTTGTCGCAACGCGAGGTGTTTCGGAGATTTGGATGGTCCCGGGATTCGATTGCCGATGCGATCAAGAATCCTTAACCGAACTCCTACACTCTTCAATGTCCAAGACCTCGGCCAATCACTGACCTCGTCGACTGCAAAAACTAGCGCGGGCTTCCTTCCGGAGGGGTCTTTATTCACGTACGAAACGTCGGTGATCGAGTAAGTAAAGTAAAAATCAGGTTGATTCGCGACGAATCTCGCGAACGCTTCACTTGCTGCCCGTTTTGCTGAATCTTGTACGGCCTTGGAATTTCGACAATCTACGTTTCGCTACAATTATCATTTGACACTCGATTTTTTGTACTGCCTCAGCAATGCCTGGTAAACCAAAACCAAAACAACGCAATTTAGCAAATCCCGCCCCGTATGGACTCTGACGCGCTGAAATACTTAGTATACGTTTTGAGTTGGCCCCCTTTTTACGGTGTTTTACTTTTCTATAGTAAAGCAAGCAATTAAGTTCGGAATGCGTTCCGAGCACAGCAATCAACCAGTCCACATGAACGCGCCTCTGCCTTCGCGATCAACATATTCGATAAGCTGCCGCATGACGTTTGGTAAGTTGACAGCTCCACCCAGCACTCGGATTTGCCTCTTTGAAACACCCTCAAGAATCATACGACACTTTTGCTTCACACGTTCCGCCTGACCTGAATCCGGCGGCAAGAAGTCTTCGTCGAAGATTCGACGCCTCAAGAGGAACGCTGCGCTCATAGTCTCGTACCGAAAGTCGATACCGTCGTAGCTATTTGCGGAGGTAAAGTGATTCGTGACAGAGTCATATACCCTTTGCATTACCGAGTCGGACACGAACTGCAGTGCATCCGGCCTGTAAGATGAAATCTCGGCCACAACCCTGACCTGTTGGTTGTTCAATCTAAGTGGACACTTTTCTAGAAACTTCGCGAAAAGTAAAGGTGAGCGTAAGCAATTCCCAATCACCCTCATTTCAGGATCTACCGACAGGGAACCCGTCAATAATTGCCTTTCGATGAACTCCTCCAGTTCAGGAGACGTCCAAGAAGTGTACGCTAGGCACCGCAATACCGTATCTCGAAGTCCCCAAGTTGAGGACTGCGAATTCAGAATCTCGAGGCATCCTTTTCCGATTTGATCCAGTATATGCTGACTGTCTGGGGCGAGGCCCTGCGAACCTATCGCGGTGATGTTTTTTCCGCTTTGCGAAACCTTTTGACGTAGCTCATCCTTTAAGATGCGAATTTTGAATTCATCCCAGTTTTTAGGTTTTGTGGTAAGCACCTCTTGCGCAGCACGTTTCACTGCGATCCATCGATTCAGACTTGATTCGCGTGGACTAGTCGAGGGCGCAAGTTTCGGTGTCCAGTCTAAGTACTCGCTTGGGCTTATTGGTTTGTCATACGCATCCTTCACTTCTGTCATTTTGCTTAAGTCAGCGATAACAGGGTTTCGATTTTTCAACATAGTAACAGTTCGCAACTCAATTCGGGCATTACCCTGCGCCGGCGTTATTGTTACGTGCAGTTCCGCCGATTCATTTGGCTTAAAATAGGCCGGAATTTCAATCTGGGATTCTCGGACGTTTTCCAAGTCCTCGTGGTCGATCGCAAGTGTAAGTTGTCTACCATGCGGTATCTTGATTCCACGGACGGGTTCAGGACGTTCCCAACGCTGACCTCCCATTACGTATGAATCATCGTTAGCTAAGAGTGATATCCATTCGGGTTCCCCAGCTCTGCTTACGACGGTTTGAAGTCGCGGCAACTTTGTCAGATAGGAAGGTTGTCTAAAATTAATGCGTCGGCATTGTTCGGCCGCCCCGAGGGCGAGCAGATCCGCGGGTGCTGTCGACTCGGCAACCAGAACATATTTAGAGTCAACACTTCGTCCGAGGAACAATTCACCCAAAGAGCACGTAGATGCAGAAACGGAGGCCAATTCACCCGTGATGACCGCTCCGTCCAGTTGCGTTTTACCGCTCAACTCCACGTTGATAAGACGCTTTGCCCACGCCTGGGCTGTTCTTATACTAATTGCTGGCCAACGCATCCCGTTGCATTCGACGTCACCATCCATAGTTTCTCCTTTAATTTCGGCCGTTGGTGGATCGTATTCGAAAGGACAATCGTGTCGAGTGCTTCGTTTTTCCAACCTTTTCCAATCTGCTAGTTGGCGAAATAGCCATTGTGTAGCCCACATTTGTCTCCACGCCGGTGCTTGTGCGGTCGATTTTTCGGCTGTTAGAGATGCGTGTTTTGCAAGGAGATCCGAGGTCAAACCAGGTTGATGGCTAGACTCCAAAGTAGATCTTTTCCCTACAGTTCGTTGACGAGCGGGCAAAACTAAAACTGAACTTCCGAATGGCTCGGCAACTAGTTCGACAACGGTCAATTCGCATTCGAATAAGCCAAGGTGAAGACATAGAATACGCCCAATAGGCGTTCGGCTTGCATAGCTAAGCTTCTTGCCAGCAAAGAAATGTTCTATCCAGTGTGTCGCGGCTGCAATCGGCCGCCATATCAATCGCCATTTGATGCCTGTGCCGGAAAGGGATTCCAGGAGCCTCTGCTGTTGTGCCTGCTTAAACCAATTTGGGACTACAAGCCCTACGGAATCAACCTTTCGAAACGAACTCACTGAATCCTTGGCGGCCACTGCTAAGGCATCAACTGGCTCAACATAATTCTCGAACCCAAGCGGCCAGATATGTTCTCGCCTTACGAGATCCCATAGTAAACCAATAGGCATACGAAGCGAACAGCCTTGTGAGACATGTGACTCTGGCGGCCAGTGTTCTCCGGATCCAATGTGGCTCGACGGAAACCATTGGTCTAGCTCCAATCGCTTTGACTCGACAGATTGACAAACAACTGCTGGAGGAATTCTTTTGCCATCTGAATTCCCTTTCATAGATTTAGTTGACCCGACATCCGCGATTCGGCAGGAAAGAGTTTCCAAACTCAAGCCAAGAACCTTTTCGTTAGATGGCATGGTGGATAGCTCTTTGAACGAACTTTTCCCATGCGTCCCTATGGTCTTGGAGCATAACGGGTAATGTGACCCAACTTACTGTTTCCGATACGCTTCCTTCCTCGAATTTTTTGCTGCCACCCGTGATAACAACGAATTTCCAGTCGACGAATACACCTGGGGCTGGCATTAATGATTGCAACTGCTCAGCCGTTATTTTTGCGGTCTCACTCGCATTGATAACGTCCATGTTGGTCCAAAATGCTGTCCCCTTAGTTGAAGGGCCAAGCTTGGCGATGACGTAATCAGGACTGAGGCTGACTAATGGTTTTGGCAAAAAGTTGCAATCTCGAACCTTAGCTTGTGGTAGCATATGCACAGCAACAGGAACACTGACGTTTTTGACCCACCATGGTCCAATAGACTCCATTTGGCAAAACTCACCAGCAGTTGGTTCATCATAAATAATCATCGACTTTCGCATCGCCGGTGAACGATGAGAAAGTTGGGCCAAAGTGCTAGTTAGCCCTAAGCCAAGCCATTCGTTCCAAATCCTATCGCGCCACGCCCAGGTAGACTGGGTTTCTTTCTCTTGTTTTATGAGGCGTTGGTACGCGTCCCATAGGACCGAGTATCGAGATTCGTGTTGCAATACGTAATTCGGCTGAGCAATTCCGACCAGTTGCCCTACCGATGCAATTTTAGAGCTACACAAAAGTCGTTCACACAAGCGTACAAAAGTCCTTACGTTTATCACCCTACTGTGCGATGCAAACTCTCGATGTCGGGCGACATATACCTCGCCAGCAATTTTACAGCGACAAAGCAAGTCTCGCACAACTCGGTTTTCAGGAGTATCGTAGTCTTCACGACGTACCACTCCCATTAGTCTTTGACGTGGCCCAGCTTTCTCAGCCAAAGTTCTTCCCGCTTGTCGCCCAATCCATCGAATACAAGCGGAATCAACTTGCTGAATTCTGGTAGCCAATTCAAGTTCCCTTTGCCGCCTCAACACAACACGTGGAGTTTCGCAAACCGTTTCCAGAACTTTTGGCAATTCGTCCGCCAACCGAACAACCAATGATAAAGGTGGAATACGAGAATTTCCGATCCGAGTCCATCTCGTGTAAATACGTTTCACGGACCTCGCAAACTGGCTGCGGTCATTGAATTCGTTGTACCTTCCGATGTTTTTTACGGACTTGGTCAAGCGATAGATTAAATCCGAGTGCCGGTCGATTAACTTTGCGATCTGTATCCCGTTTCGCGCAGCACTTCGAAAGTTTGCGAGTACAAGTAGCTCACTGGCTTCATCGTCGGAGCCGGCAGAGTCTAGTTTGTCGACCTCATCAAGTAGCTTCCTCGATGGCAAACGCGGTAGCTCTGGAAGTTCGATATTGCACCACCTACCCAAATGAAAATAGCCGATTTGGGAAGACTTCAGAGTCTCGTCTTGGCATTTTGGCAACTCAAAGCATTGCCATTGGATGCCTTCATCCTCTAGTACATCACCAACGCGTTTGAGTTCACCGAATTCATTGCAGTTAACCTCGGTAAACTCAGCGTGTAACCATAAATAGGTCCGGTGGCCATGTGCGAACAGCGCTTGTTCCTCCGATGGCAACCACGGTCCGAGCGATATTCTGAAAACGGAAGGTTCTTCACCGATCGGAGTGATACTCACGCGGATTGTCCCACCCCTGCTCGATCCACCCCACTCCACGCAAACTGATGTCCTGTACGGCTTTCCTGTAGCGCCTTGAGAAGCTCCTGGTCTTCAATTTCTTCCACGATGCCCCTAATCTTATCAAGTGAATCGCGTACATCCGATTCGGATGGGTCGAGGCCACGGAACTTCGGAAGTAGCTTTTGTTCAATCTGATCGGCAATAGCATGGTTAAAACTATGCTCACTGATTGTGGGGTAGTTGGCTACATATGCACGTATCGCCTGACTTGTTCTGTGGGCAAACGGCCGTCGAACCTTGGACATCGATTCGTTGAGACGCCTAATGTATTCGTCCGTTCTCTCGCGATCACTTGGGACTTGGATGTCCCGTGACTGCCAGCTTTGCCAAGTACTTGCCGCAATGCGTTTAGGGCTCTTGTTAACGAGTGTACTGGTGTTTTCGATGTCTAGCTTCCGTGGGCACCCAAATCGAATCAAGTTCGAACGATCTATCACTTTGTCCGAGAGCGTCTGCGTCGTTTCGTCTTCGTTCATTGTTCCTACAAACAGAACATTCGTACCCACGAAAACATTCATGACAGGACTTCCGATACCTGTCCTGCCAATTTCAAAAGCGAGCTCAGCTTTTCTTCTTTTTTCAGCGTCCGATTTGTCAACACCACGTCGAGTTTCTAGTTTGCTAAGAAAATCGCTAAAATAGTATTCAACACGTGCAAGATTCATTTCATCTAATAGCACGAGCAGCATTTGATCCGACAATCCCTGGTACTCTTTTGGGAGCGGTGTTGGCCACCCTCTGTCAGCTTCGCCGCCGTATGGATCCATCTGGACAAGAGCGCGTCCAAGTTCGGTTGCACGAAATCGATTTTCTAGATAATTGAAGAAGCCAAACATGTCCTGCGGACTATCCCATCGCGGCTGAACTGGCATTGGCAAAAAGTTCATGCCGACAGCTTCAGCATATCGCAGGGGGAGCTCACTCTTGCCCGTGCCGCTTATGCCGGCAAGCACAACAAGCGGTGATGAGCTGGCAACCTTTAGAGAAGTATGAAAGGCGTAAAGCATTCTTGGACTAAAATACAGTCCACAAGATTCGAGGTGCTCCTCGACGCTTTTGAGGCATTGCTCTTCGGAGACCGGCTCAGCCAACGGCGCGAGTTTCAAGACTGGTTGCCAAAGTTCTGCCGTTCGTTCAACATCATTTCCGCCACCCGTTTGCTGAAGGAGTCGATCCCAAAGCTGCTGGAGGGTAGGAATGACCTTTTCAAGCTGGGCTTTTTGACTTTGAAGCGTGGCCACTGACAGCTTCAATTCAGTGTTCCTATTATGAAGCGAATCAATGGCAATTGCGAGCTTGTCATGAAATTCCTGATCCACACGAGCTTTCTCGCGAAGCAAATTCACTCGGTTCTCAAGCTGAAGCTGTTCGGCGTCCAAAAGTAGTTTATCACTGTTGTACTTCGTACGGATCTGAAACAACGACTCATCGAATTGATGTTGAGTCCGCTGCAACTCAGTTTCGCGTCCAAGCCTTACTATCTCTTCTTGAGAGTTGACCTCGTTCTTCAGTGATTCCAAGCGTCTTTCCAAGCCCAACTTGAATTCTTGGGTTTCTAGTTCAACCAATCGTTTCCTTCGAGTCAATTCCTCTTGAACTGTAAGTAATTTGCCCTCAGTCTCGCGGATCTGTTTTTCGACTTCAGTTTCAGCGATTTGTTTTCGCTTTGCGATTTCCCTTTCGAATTCATCATACTGCCAAGTCAGCTCAGATTTATGGGTGTCGATCTCCTGTTGCGATTTTCGCTTTCTCGAATCAACTTCCTGCTCAAGCTGATTGAGTTGGGACTGCAAATGCCTGATCTGTGTTCCATACTCAACCTCTGCGTCATGCTTTCGTCGGGTAGAGTTCTGCTCTAAATCGTTAACTTCTGTGCGGAGCGTATCGCATCGTGCTGTCAGTTGTTGGCACTCGCCACGAACTGCATGCCCCTTGCCTATTTCTTCTCGAGCATTGAGAAGATCCTCCTGCAACGCGTCTAACTTGTCTTGGTGGTCCACTACTTTGCGTCGGAGGTCTTCAAAGCGGGTTGCATCTGGCAATCGCAATTCTCGATCTCGTAATAGCAGGGCCCCTGACCTATGCCTCAAAAAATTCGAGATCGTGACATAGAAAGCCAATAACAACGTCAGAACTCCGATCAATCCCAAGTATCGATCTGAAATCATCACTGGTCCTTCTCTGGTTTCGTCTCGCTTTTAAGACTCTCAATTTCCTTCAACAACTCATTTCGCTTTTTCGTAAGCTGCTTCCATTGCTCGGACTTTTCATCCACTTGTTTTTGTAGAAAATCGGTCTCGGCCAATAATTCATTGCGCTTTACGGACAGTCTTTGCACCTCAGGGTTGACAGTTTCCAGAATTTTCTCCACCGTCTGTTTTTGTTGTGCAATACCAGCTAGTTCCGCCTTCGCACTAGCAAGCTCTGCAACTACAGTCCCATTCGTTTTAAGGAATTCCTGCTGCTGTTTATACTTAGCCAGATTTGCCGTGATCTCGCTTGACAGTTTGGTCGACTCCGATTGCAGTTGTTCCGTCTCAGCTTTGAGGGCAGTGTAGGTTTTCTTAAAATCCGCAATCGCGACTTCCGAAAATTGGTCTGATTGTTTCTGGAGACTCTCAATAGCGGCAATGACTTCGCTACGCTTTGAGGTAAGTCGTTGCACTTCCGGCGTAAGAGTTGCAAGTATCTTTTCGACCGTCGTTTTTTCTTGTGCTATACCCGCCAGTTCGTTTTTTGCTCGAGCAAGTCCGTCTAAAGTTGTCTCGTTTGCTTGGATGGAATCAAGCTGCTGTTTGAGCTTAACCGTATTGGACGCAACTTCATCAGTGAGTCTGTTTAATACTGCTTGTGTTTCATCCCTTTCCACTCTTCTGGCAACATAGGTCTTTTGCAAGTCGGCGATAGCTCCCTCAACTGCCCGTGATCTTGATTTCGTTGTCTGTGATTCCGCCTGAACTTCATTCAAATCAGAACGTCGTGCCTCCAATTCTTTAGTCAGTGACTCGAGAAGTAGCCTGCCTTCTTCCGCTTTCGCACTTTGTTCACGTTCGATTACGGATTGTACTTTCACCTTGGACTCCAATTCGGTGAGTGTTACTTCCAATTCCGCAATTTGGGATTTGCGAGCAGCACCTAACTTTTGCCATCCAGCGGCCTGTTCGTCGAAGGCACTCCGAGCATTCGAGAATTCTCTTATCGATGCATCCTTTTCGATCTTCGCTTCGCGGCTACTTTGCCGGTTCACGAATTCGAATCCCTGGATATAAATTGCGCCGACAAACAGCGGGACCAGCAGGAGCAGAATCCATGCGGATGGAACATTCACAGCATTTCCTGAAAGCTTGACCGGAGTATCGGTTTTGCTCGCCTCGGGAATTTCTGGTTCTAACATGGATGAATCCGTCGGGTGTGAATTTACGGTTGCTTAATACTAATTAGTGAATCGCAGATTGCACGCTGGAAAAGCGGCTCGCTGCTTTCCCTAGCTGTCAACGCGGCGCATACGAATATGCTGTGCTGCGGACATTTCCGGAGTCTGAATAATCGCCTCGCCAACCGAAAGGCGTTCAATCTGATGCGAAAGCGCGTCTCCGCCAGACGCCCGCACAAACCCAGATACTTTTCTCGAATCTGGATAATTGACTCTGAAAATTACCTTTGTACCTGCGTTACTAAGTACCTGATCATGAAAGTCTCGGACATCTTGGCTAGCAACCACAACGGCAATGCCAAACTTCCGGCCTTCTTTCATGATCTTCGGCAGAGTAAGGTCTTTTGCAAGTCGGTGGGCTTCGTCTAATACGATTACTAGGCGAATTCGGTCAGCCGTGCCCCATGTGAACATGGCTCTGTATAGCTTTCGCAATGTGAACGCTCCAGCAGCAAGCTGCAAAGCCTCGCTTTTGAGTTCGTGCAAATCGACTACAGCACCTTTCGTGAACTGTTCGTAAATACCCTCTGTTGGTACGTCGGCAAATAAGCCAAATTCAAAAAGAGGTCGACATCTTGCCGTTACATTTTTCGCGTTGCCATCATCCTCATCCTCTTCTAAAAATTCGCTAACGGAAGACAACAATGGAGTCTCGTTGGGACCGACAGCTTCGTAGACATTTTCGAATGCCCGATACAGAGCATCCCGCTGAATGTCACCGAGACCGCAAACGTATTGACAGATTTCGGCCAACTCCCAAATTGATTCTTTAGCTCTAGGGCCTTTCCCCTGTTTGGGTTCTAGGATGGAAAAGGGTAACCCGTCCGCAGCATTCAAAACAGATGGACGCGCAAGTTTAAAGTATGGCCCATCTGAATTCGCGAACTCGCCATGGAAATCAAGTACCAAAGCAGGGACGGAATGCTTTGTTAACTCGCAGAGAAGTCTGGTGGTTGTTACTGACTTACCTTGTCCTGGAATCCCAATTACGAACAAGTGTGGACTTCCAGAGACCGCGGGACGCCAGTAGGTTGGACCAGTTGGTCCGTCACCCAAAACAATGGCAATCTCACCGTCTTTAGTTAGAGGCTCGAAAATTTCACGGGATGAATGCTGTGGTGCGATCGCGGCTGCTTCAGGCTTAATGGATTCTTGTGCGACCAAGGATGGAAGCGGATTCTTGTTTGGTGCTGTCGTCGTTTCTACGAGAGCTTTGGTTGGTCCTTGGGTTGGTCGCTCGTCGGCATAGTTGATTCTGTCGAACAACCCCTTCGGCGTTTCGGAGGCCCGCGACGGCTTAGGTATACTTCTTTCAGATTCCGGTTGTCCATTGATAATGGAATCAAACGGTGAGCTCGCCTTAGCGGTAGGAACGGTGTGTCTCTCCGTCACCTGAGAAACTTTCTCGACATTTGGAAACAAAAGTGCCGGCTTCTGTTCCTTCGTTGAAGTTGTCGGGATGGCAACCTTTTCAACCGAGCACGAGGAGGAGGTTTGCTGTGCTCGATCATTAGTTGCGTACGAATTAGGCAGGCTCAATTGCCGCTCGCTCTTCATTGTTTCTCTTGAAACAAACGCATCCATGACATTGACAGCAGGTTCGGGCTTCGAACGTTCAAGCCAGGAGAAATCACCGATCACCTCGATGTCAAACCCTCCCTTGCTAATCGTTTCCGGCATTGCTGAACTGCATATGACGAACCCCTGGAGTCTTATTTCTATTTCAACATATCCGTTGGCAAGCCGTTCGAGAGTTTCATGCCAACCTTCGAGCTTAGTAATCGTGCCAAAGCCATGCGATCGACGTAAGTGATGTTCGAGAATTTGCCTTAGCCTGTAAAGCTGCAAGGGCCTGTCAAAACGACTAGGAGAGCACCATAGCGACTGGATCAGCTGTTCTGTCGAAGAAAGTTGTTCGCGAATAGTTGCAAACACATCCGGCGATGGTCTGTGGGCTCGTCCCTTGACTTCAATCAATTCCATCTCTAAAACGTCCGCTTTTTTTCGTCGTACCAGCAGGAGGTCACACCGGCGCCCTTTTTCCGGTCGACCTTTGCGACGAAATGGAGTGAACATCTCGATGTGTGAGTCCACCGGCACAATAATTACATCTTTGAGTTTCCCATCCATTTCTAGTTTTTCTAGAGCAATCGCCAGTGCGGTTGCTTCACGTTGCGTCGTCCCCCCCCCGGCAGAACTCAATGCCAAACGGCCACTCACTTGTCTTAGTCTATTCAACACGTTGGTAACTGCGTCGTCCGAGGAATTGAAGCCAAGTTCGTTGAGCGTTTCCGCAATAACCTGGTGTGCCTCGTCGCGATGCCCCGTAGTCAAGAACAATCGCCTCGCCAGGCCGTCAGTGATATCTGGGCTATAGTCGAGCAGGTAACGCATTCCAGCATGGGATTCGATCCATGCGGGCTCGATAAATCTATCGAGTGTCATCACCCAGTCTGACTGAGCATGGATCGCAGCAAGTCTCGATGCGTCCCCTTCGATGGCGACATTAAGAACAGGTAAACGTTGATCCGAATAGTTAGATTGTTCAACAACAGCGGCTATTGCGCTTTGGTGCTGCAAGAGAATTGGAGTCAGCGAATCACCCTCGCCAGCTTCGGAGACACAATATCGCCAAGGAGGGCCTCCGGACAGCAATCGAATAGGCGAAAGTAATCCATTGAAGGCTGCAGTCCCTCGGCCAACAATCACGTTCTCCGTGCTCACGGCCACGGACGTGATATCCATCAGCACAGTTAGATGCGATCCGCTGCTATGGATTTGAGTCAGGCTTTCGCTTGGTCGAATTGCCGTTTCCAGCAGTGGCTGTAGGCACGACGAGGCATGGTTACCGCCACGTTGCTCCAACGATTGTCGAAGGGGGCCAATACCTGGCAACGCTGACGGAATGGGGCGTCGAAAATGGGCCAACAACTCAATACTCTCGATTTCAACGTCATCCGGGTTCTCGCCTTGCTCACTCTGCTCCAACGCTAGTCGCTCGAGGGCGTTACAGAGCAACCTCGCACTAAATTCACCATCACCAGCGTTGTCGGTGACAACCCGGAGCTTTCGTGCGTGGCGGTGCAATTTCAGGTAGTTCTGGACGTGACTTGCACAACGTGCAACCAGTGTTGTATTGATACTCTGATCGTCCGTTGGTACACCAAGGGCCTTGCTGATCAGAGATATCGCTCTAGCTGGGTCGGGCCAATCTAAGGGTAATGCGACTGTCCAAAGAAAATCAAGACAGCCAGCAGTGAGGCGAATCTGGCCATCGATTGCGGTCGTCAACATTGGACATCCACTTGGCTCGATCAACTCAAGACTGTTTAAGTCGATTTTGTCTCGCCGTTCAGATGCTGAATCCGATGCTGCCATTACAGTGTCAGTCAGTCGATCAAACGTTTGGTAATACTCCATGAACCACGCGACATGCATTGGGTGTAGAGGCGAAGTGATCGATGCAGAAATGGTTCGCGCATCGCTTCGTAAACGGATAACACCACTATCAACAGACAATGCTAACTTCCGCTCGTCATGACTCGCACTTTTGAGCCAATCCAGATAGCTGCGCACATATTCTTCGGCTACTCGCGTTAGGCTTGAGTCCCAATCAGTGATAGCTAGCCATCGGCGAATTCCTTGCGACTCGATCTGTCCGAAAAAATTACTGCGAGCCTTAATGAATCCTTTTCCATGCTGACTCGAAATCGTATTCAATCCACTGGCCAGCTTGTCGGGCACAACAGTGCTACCGGAAACTAGCTCAACCTCCCAAGTTCCAAGATTTTTTGGAGAGGCAAGCGATAATGTCTCCAGATCCTTCAGTATTGGACTAAAGGATATGCGTATTCGATTCCCCGAAGCCACCGTTAAATTAAAAACATTCTCCTGCGTTCCAGACCAATGACATGAAACGTCATCCAAGTCCGGTACCTCGGAATCAACAGCAACTCGAAGTTTAGCAAGGGGTAAATCACGACTAGTTTTGGATGCACCGCTTGAAGAACCTGTGCCTTCGCCACCACCCACATCGCTTGCGGGTCGCAACTGTATTTCTTCGCTAATAGCCTCAAAGGTTTGGTCCTGACCGTTAGTCAATTCTGCGCCTAGTTCCGAAATCGCCGTAAGGCGAAGTTGCACAACGATCGAAGAAGTGTCTTCCGGCCAATCGATAGCTGAAAGCTTAAGTGAACCGCTTTTTAGAGTGCCTTTGACGTTCTTGGAGGGTAAAGCAACGTCGGGAATTTCAGATGTCGCGTAAAAATCCTGGGATGGAATCATTTCGATTCGCCACTTGTCGAGGCCTTCGGGACTGATTGGGTCGGATTCCCATCTCAACTGAATTTCCCCTTTGGGTTCGACGGTTGCAAAGGGTTGTGTCCCAGGCTCGGTCTGTTTCAGTTTACTCCACTTATTGATGTCGCCATCCGAATCCAACCAGGGAGTAATGGTTAACCGCTTTAACTGGGATTGGCTTCTCGTAATAAGGTCCCACGCCGTAAACCTGAGTTCGGAGGCTGGCTGAGCCGAAATCGCTCGCATCCAGGCCCGCCAATCACTGAGTTGATGTTGTTCCAAAAATGATTCAAGAATTTGACGTTGCTTACCTGGTTGCACCCCGACTGCATCCAATCGATTTGCCAAAGACGAATGAGATCGAACTGGTCTCGCTATTTCTTTCGTAGCTCGTGCGTTCGATTCGAGTCGGACAAGATCCAGATCTGAGCATGGAATCAATCCGACGCGATAGCATTGGTTTGCAGCCGCAATCTCTTTATCGTTCGCGCTCGAGACCGATGCACAATAAGTTGCTCGATCCTCTTCGCTCAAACCAGGAAGTCGACTCAGAGAAATAGCCTTTTCAACAAAGACCTTTACTTCGTCCGGCATCTTGGAAATTAACGACTTTCGAGTCCCAAGCCAAAACTCATCTAAGTCGAAAGCCGCAAATGCATTTCGCAGCGAGCTGGCTGTAGAATCCGTGAGTCCCGATGGTACGAGCAAAATAAAGGCTTGTGGTTTCCTGTTACGGAGTTCGATAGCCCGTTCGGTATTGAGTTCAGTTGGGCCTAATTCCCGCTGATCCTTGGCCGTAAGTACGTAGCATCGGCTATCACCAACTCGATTCGCAATCTCAGAAGCTAGAAAGTTAGCTGACTCCGGCGTTAAGTGATCAACTCGAAGACAGTGACCAGCTTCCTTCTCAACGATCTCGCTGGACAGAGAGTCCGCTAGACAACGAAGTAATAGTTCAGTTCCTAATTCCATTACGAAGCGACTCCATCTGTGTGCTCTGCTGCCAAAGATACGGTCAAGTTCTGTACGTTAAAGTCATCGGATAATCCACGAAAGAACCCCGTCTGCCTGAGTCGACGTTTAAAAGCGTTGAAATTGGTAGCTGCAGCAGCTCGACTGCTCGATGAATCAAGTTCTCTCGGTGGACGGTCGATGACAATGCCAAAACGCGAATGCATCCAAGTCATGAATTCGTCTATTCGAATGCTAGCCACAGGACTGGCTTCATTGATATTTAGACGGTGACGATCGACTGCGTTCAAGTAAACGAGCGTGCGGAGTAGTTCATCATTAAGGACATACCGCCAATTTCTCGGGCCTTGTGTATTGCCCAAAAGAAGGCCATAGGGACGATTTAATCCACCCACGCCCTTATGCCACTTCGAGTAATTCTGCACGCCTTGAGTTCTTTGCGCTTCACAAAGAACTGAATTGAGTGCTGCAATCGGGCCTTTACGGTTGACTAACACTCTCAACTCTTCCTTAGTCTGCTGTTGCTCGGGTTCGCTTGTTATGTCCGACAGACTCTCGCTGAGTATCGACTCTAGTTCTGCCTCCGCGCGAACCTTGATAAGTTCGTGATTCTCAACCGAGATCAGAGACTCAAAGTACTGGGCAACGGGTTTGCATTCGTCAAACTGAACGAGGGATTGCAATGCCTCAGATCGCTCGCGTAATCGATCTAGTGTGAACAGTCGAAGGTTGTTTTCGAAGAATTTTCCGGTTGCTTCCAAATCCCGTTCTACACACACTCTGGCTAGAGAATCGCTTTGACTAGTTCTGTCGCCAGTAACGTCTAAATAAATTTCCGGAGACATACTATTGTCTGTGGGCATCTTTCCCGTTCGGCAGAGCACCGAGATGCCTGACATCAGCCGAAGCGTGTATGTCAACAGATCCAAGTTGATCGTTGCCATAAGCATTTTGCTAATAAACATCGGTGGAAGCAAACTACGGTACCCTCGCAACAAAAGTAAGATGTTCTCCCCGATCTGCTGGGCTTGATCTGGTAAGCAAGGATGTGGTTCACCGAGCTCTTGGTTGCTAATCGCCCCGGTATCGAACCCTTCTAACAATCGCAACGTCAATAGTGTGTGGATATCGACGTCCGCGGAACCGTCGTAGCGGCCCTCATAGGGTGGCGTGTCCTGCATTTGCAATCCATTGCCAAAAACATCCTTCAGCCAAAGCTGTAGGTTTAAGCGACGTTCGTTACTGTTGCCTTCGAGTCCAAAATTGCACATGGCGTTGTAAAGAAATCTTGGCACGTTTCGCTGTCGACTAGACGGTTTAGGAAGCCCTGTCTTGTACGTAAGCAACGTGTTTGGCGATACGAACTCGATCTTCTCGCGAGACTTGTCCCGCCCAGCTTGGCCAATCGTCAATGACACTGCTCGAACCCACTGTTCCAGTAGCACAAGGCCCTCGCCTTCAAATCCTTGCATGTTTGCGTTGGCTGCGAGTTTTGCCACAAACTCTGAGATATTGCGTGTTTCGTTGCTTCCTGAAGTTCGGTTACGACCACGAGTCACAACAAGATTGAAAAGTGTTGGCAATAGTCTTTCGACGTCGAAATCGTTGAGTTCGATGGAAAAAAGTTTGTCAAATTTGGTCCGTCGCAACGGCTTAGGAATCTTAAACATCATGAGTCGGAACCTCTTGCAACCTTGTAATCTTGCCATTTGCTGAAGTGATGACACTCCTATCGCCACCTGGCGTCACTAAAATGACTCGTCGAGTGGGTGAAGTTAAGAGCTGAGCCCGAAAACGTTGAAACTCCATCAACAAAGACTGGTGCTCAACGGAATCTGGAGTCGTCCCCTCTACGGCACGCATCAATAACTCGAACATCAACAAGCCAATTTGCATTTCCGGCCAACCGGTCACATGTCTTAATACAAGATGGTCAGGCAAATAATTCAAAAAATCGTCTTGAGAATTAGGTAGTTGGAGAGCGAATTCAATCGAAGTCCATTGCCGAATCACTAAGAGTGAATCGTCGCTAGAATCAAGTCTCAAAGCCAGATCGTCACCTGCTGCATGTGATGGAACTCGATCCAATCTCTGCAGGCCTGCGAGAATCTGCTGTTTTGCACCCTCCAATTCGACGTTTCCGGAAACCAGTTGTCGAAACTGCGACAACCAACGGGAGGGAAGCAAACTACTTGGGGATGGAAGATCGTTTGGTGTAATGGAATCCAATTCAAAATAACAGCGACGCTTAAGATCTCGTATCCTGTCAATACTTCCCGTTGTTGACGTCGGATGGTGAACTGCGGTTTGCGCAAACATCGTCTCGGAATTAGGACGGGCCAGCCGACGTTCTAAACGTGGACACGATACAATTCCGGGATCAAGCTCTTTGAAGGCATCAATGACCAGATCCTCGCCGGCTCTTTTGTCGAAAGCTAGGTTGTAATAGCGTGCATCGATCGTATCGACACTGCTAATAGCATCATGCACCGACTTGCAATCGTGATCGCCAGTTATGATCCAAGCTAGAGCACTGCGTAGATCTCGTATGGTGGGACGACGTTCTGCTAAAAAGTAAACGCCCGCTAATAGTTGTACCAATTGCTCACGTGGTCGCGGTTGCCTTAACGCATTGGCATTGGCTCGGAGAGAACAGGTTTTAAATGCAACACACGTCTCGCAAGTCGCCCAATTCGATGGAGCGACAAACGCATCTAACAGGCCAAGAAACAGCGACTTGCCATCAGGTGTTGCTGAAATCGGCGCACGGTGTTTTAGATCAATAAGCAGAATGTCATCATCCTTTTCACTACTCGTCATCTGCTTCTTGAGTGAATTACAGAGCCAGCGAAAAGTAAGGCGATGCGCTGTGATGAGATCTTGCAATCGACCGTCATTGATTGCCATTAGCACAGTAAATGCTGCTTCGGGTTTTGTTCGACCACTGAGCGGGGTGATCGCTTTCTTTAGTAACTCATTCGAAGACATGCCTTCATGCGACTCAGAGGCATCATACACAGATACAAATAAGTGTTGTCCAAGTTGGATTTTCCATCCAGCTGGACTGCTCTCCAACTCCATGGCTCCTTTGTTTAACAGCTCCCGCCTGACCTCTTCCAGAAATGCGGTTTTACCGTCTCCGGGGTTTCCGCTCAGTGCAACGCACTTCCAGGTCCCAGCAACTATTCTTGGCAGCAAAACGTCATCGAGCTCCGTATGAACGTAAGTGCTGCGGCTGAATTGGCTGTCCATACCTCGATTGTTCGTATTGCCTAACGCGCTATTGCGGAATGCTTGGCGCAATTCGGTCACAAACGGATTGATCTGTTGGCTGAGTTCTAGTTCCACGCGAACCGGGCTCGTCGGCTCTTCGCGGTCTATTTCCGAAATCTTTTCAACTTCGATCTCTTCCTGTCGTCGTCGATGCTTCGCGAAGACACTTGCTATCGCAGTTCTCATCTCCGAGGCACTCTTGAAGCGATCTGACGGATCTGGGCAGCATGCCTTGGATAGCAACAACTGAGCGAATGTGTTCTTCGGCTGATCGTCATCACCGGATACATCGATGAGTTCATTCTTTAATCGTTTTGATCCATCCACTCTGTACGGAACCGAATCTGTCAGTAATTCGAAAAGCAATACACCGAGTCCGTAGAGATCACAGGCGCTCGACCACTTTGGGGCAGACTGCTCAATCTCAGGCGCTAGATACAGCGGCGTTCCGACACGACTGTCAGCAGCCGACGTCTCGCTTGCAAGCCCAAAGTCAATAAGCAAGACTCTTGCATCGCCGTCGACCGGTAGCAGGATATTCCCAGGTGTCACATCTCGGTGCAGAAAGTTGTTTTCGTGTAAGTATTGGAGCGCATCAAGTACATCGTTCGAAATACGCTCAACGACCTTGAGTTTCTCTTCAATTGTCGCTCCTCGCAGTTCACGCCATGTATCCTTAAGAGACTTTCCCTCCACGTATTCGAATTTCAGGTGATAGGGATCCTCTGGGCCGTAGATATCGATTAGGGTTGGCAAGCATGGATGATGAAGCCGGTTCAACGCCTTGAACTCTGCAGTTGCTAAATAGCCATGAACATCCGGTCGTAGCAAACGCTTTAACACTACTAGTTGGTCGCGAGGTATATCAAGAGCGAGGAATGTTTCGGCGGTCCCCCCCTTGCCAAGCAGTTCCAAGACTTCGTACCTGAGATCGGAAACTTTCGAGGCCTTCGATACCGACGATTTGCTTTCAATCAGGTCATTTTCCGCTTTGACCTTCCGAACTATAAGCTCACTGAGCGAATTAAAGATCTCGGAAGCAGTCGGCCGGCCAGTCGGTTCCAGTGACAGTGCTGGGTATAAGATTTTCTGAATGGAGTCGAAAAGTTCGCTATCCAGGTCTTTTCTTGTATTCACGAGTGCATCGGGTGTCCAACTATCGTCCGGCGGTGGCTCCACCCCCGAAATCCAATTAACGAATACGGCTGCGAGACCATAAACATCGCTCTTGGGCGACGCTTGTGACAGGTCGATTCGGCATTCAGCGGCTCGATAGGGATGATCTACGTCAAATTGCTCTGCGCGATCCACGATCGTTTCCATCCCTTCGATTCGAGCAATCAAGAAGTCCGAAAATCGAATCTTGCCCGAAGAGCCGGAAGAATGGTCCCACCAAACACGATCCGGGCGAAGGCTTCGGTGAACAACACCAAGTGAATGGACTTTGGCAAGTGATTCGAATCCGGCAAGCAATATGGGTAGTATTTGTTCAGGGGACGGCCCTCCGACGGCTAGCCTCGCAAACGAAGTACCGCTTGGTTCTGAAAATGGGATGACCAGCGCCCGTTTGTCATCCCAGGTGAAGTAAGGATCAACGAATGGGCATAGGTCGTGTTGGCACAATTTGCGTTGGGAATCGTACTGGCGTCGTATCGACAAGTCATTTTCAGGTGCGACACCCAACGCCGTCTCACCATGAAACACTTTGAGGATTCTCTTCGATCCGTCGCTGTGTTGGGCGCGAAAAACTTGACAACCTGGTTGATCATCAAGGCCTTCGATAATAGAGTAAGAACCGATAGCCTCAGGTGTTTTCGGACGTGATGGCATACGCGTCAGTTGAACTTCAATGTCCCTGCGAAGGGTTTCCTGAATTGGTGTATCGCGTTCGCGATCCAGACGAGTCAGTTCCCTCACTGCGTCCACAAGTAGAAAAACTTGGGTTTTTGCCCTACAGTCAGAAATGTTCAATTGAGCGGACGGCGAGGAAACAATCACAATCCCAAGAACCAGATTGCTCCCAAAATCATTGAGTCTGGGATTGCGATTCTTCAAGATTCCAGCCAGCATCTTGGAACTCATTTCACATTGATTTATTGGGTTCTTTCGCAGCTCGCCATGAACTAGCCAACCATTTTCCGTGCCTTGAATTGAACCTGACCATCCCTTTTCTTCGATCACAAAAATCGTCCGTCTTCCTATACAAATGAAATCCGTTTCGCGGCTGTGATCCCTTTGTTGAATCTGCTTGTTGCAAATCAATACCCAATCCGCTGGCAACTCTTGCGCAAGCAATTCCGCAACGGCTCGTTCATTTGGACCGGAAAAGTCATTTGAGGAAATTACTCGCGCCATATTGGAACAGTTACTTCTTGATAGTCGAGGTGAGGTCGTGCTTACGTCGCGATTTTAAAGTCATCGGGCCAAAGTTGCTTAGTCGCAACAGGACTGTCCATTATCTTGTTAGGCAATTGTTGGGAACTGTAAACAACGTACAGCATATCCGCAGCTCGACTGCCTGCGACGAAGCGTCGGCAATCATTCTCAAGTGATTCGACCGAATCTGCGCCGCAGTCCCAACCGAGCAAAAAAACGCAGCTTGCTTCATGCCCTTTTGCCACTTCTGGAGAAGCGAGCAGTATACCTGTCGTATCCGTCACCCTTCCAGGGGCCGACGTGAAAACGCTTTGTTCCCCGAACAGCTGCTTGAGTCGCATCCTTTGATTTAGCGAGAAACACACGACCATGATTTCGCAAGGTTTCAAGCCAACATTGCGAATAAGGCGAATAGACTCCGATACAACCATCCTGGCACATTCCTCCTCCGATTCTGCCCAGACCAATCGCACGGGTTCATGCTCACCATCTGTTTGGTTTGACTTGGTTGCAAGTTGGCGATTTCCAAAAATCTCAGTAAAGCTCTGGATAGACGAAGTAGATCGAAAAGAATGTTCTAACCGAAATACTTGTGATGGCTGCGGTAGTAACGTTTGAATAATAGGTGGACGCCCACGAATATTCTGGCTCGAATCAAGAGCCAGCGTTAGCCCGCCGCGTTCGGGTCGAATAAATTGCACCACCAACTTTAATAAAGTGCCACCAACATCCTGTGCTTCATCGATCAAAATCGCGTCGTAAACTGGCTTGAACCGCGTGCGAATTAGCAAATCTGCACATCGACGATCCGCATCGACAGAATCGGATAGTGATATCTCAATTCGTTGCTGCTTGAGAAAATCTGCGAAGACAAGTGTCTCCATGCTACCCTGATTTGGCAAAGTCAGATCCGATTGTAATTTTTGACGCCATGCTCCAAGTGCGTCGGCTAGAGACCTGTTCCACGTCAACAAAAGGATTTTCGAATTGAGCAAGGTATTCGACAACCACAATGCACGTGAAATCATCACGAGCGACTTGCCGGTTCCTGGCCCGCCCTCGATGATGGTCGTTTCAAAACCTAACCCCCAAGCTGCCTGCCGTTGCAATCGATCCAATTCTTGTCGTCGTTCATGCCGGACCAATCGTCCCTCGACCATTGCAAGTGTAACTCGTTGCCACTCTCGCTTGGGAAAGAGTATTTCGGATAGTCTCTTATGATCATCAATCGAAAGCGCAACCACGGATCGACATCGACTGCCCGGAAAGCGAGCGAGCTCTTCCTGAAAAACTGCTTGGCCCAGCGGCAGTAGTTCGGCGAATAGAGATGCGTCGACTGAACTAATCTCTGGCATGATTACAAAGACATCGAGTTCAGCCCGAATTCTCGAAATCTTTAGCCTCTCTTCCAACTCCTCAAGCGTCCCTGCCAGCACCTCCTCGACAGGCAACTTCATTGTCTTGAGGTTTTGTAACACGCAATCTTTCGAACCGACCAGCACCAACACGACCTGAAGATGGAACTCCCTGGACAGCATCACGAACATCTCGTCGCAATTGTGCCTCAACGGCGGCTGACCAATTTCTGCCAGAGTTTTCAGGAGTTCAACAACATCAGATAACTGCATGGATGCTAGTAATTTACTTTCCTGGAATCGGAGTCATCGGGCATTCATAGGCGATATCCATATATTTGGTTTGCTTTCGCATGGTTGGCAGTTCATGAAGGATGAGCTTGTCAGTTGCTAAGTGCTGCTTGGCGAGGTCTACCAAATGATGATGGTGCGTGAAGAAGATCACTTGCGTTTTGGTCGAAAGTTCAACCAGCCGCTCGAGCGTTGCTAGTGCTCTAGCATTGTCGAAGTTAAGCAGGATGTCGTCTCCTATGAACGGAATCGGCTCATGCCGCTGTAACCATGACTCTAATTGGACAGCGCCAGGTTTTGGACATATTAGCATGATTTTGGTTTGTCTATGAGAGATTTGATCGAGTCCGGATTGATTTCGAGAGCCTCCAGTTGTTTGCGTCGTCTTTTGCGATGAGAGATCGCGGCTGCCGCATTTCGTCGTTGGTAGTAGCTCTGCCGTTGGAGTTCTTCGTTGTG
>JAYVPE010000318.1:0-5592 GCA_043757575.1 Pirellula sp. | reverse complement strand
GAATTGGACACATTAAAACAAGACACATCAAAGCACATGATTATTTTGGATGCACCGCTTCTCATCGAGGGAGGTTGGCTACCGTATTGCGATCGGGTCATATACCTCGAATCGCCTGAAGCGATGCGAAAACAGCGGGCAATGGAACGAGGCTGGAGCGAACAGGAATGGCAAGATCGCGAATTGGCCCAACTGAGTCTCTCCGAAAAGAAAAAGCATGCGACGGACGTTTTGGTAAACGACGGAACTATCCAACAGCTCACACAACGCGTGTTAGAATTGAACGGTAGCTGGCAAAGCTAATGCCTCAACCGAGTGAAAGGCTTCGCAATCGTGCCGTTAGTTTATTCCTAGTAGTTCGTTGGCATGTTCAATCAGCAACTCGCGTTCCTCTTGGTCTAACCAGACATAGGAACCTACTAAATCTCCTTCAGCATTGACCAAACAAAACTGGTCTGGGTGACCACGTTTTTCGACTCTTCCTAAGAAAAACTTTTCTGCTCCGACTCGAATAATGGATTCAATCGGACCCGTCAGGAACAACCATCTATCCTTGTTTGCTTGGTACTTCTCTGCGTACTCCGTCAATACTTCGGGCGTGTCGATCTCTGGATCCACGGTGATACTAACGAATTTGATCGGCTTGCCTTTGAATTTGCTTTGCAATAATTGCATCTGATTGCTTTGTCGGGTGCAAGTGCCGGGACATGTCGTAAAGAAAAAGCACGCAATATAAGGCTCGCCCCGCAAATCCACCGACTTGATGGTACGACCGCTTCGTTCCGTAAACTCAAACTCCTTTAACCAAGAGTCTTCCTTTTTGGCCTCGGCGACCATGCGTTTAATTTCGTTTTGCTTGCCCGGATCCGGAATCGCTTTTCGTTGTAGCAGTTCATCGTCGTCAGCATCGACCGATATTACGTTGTTGCGAGCGGGAGTTCTTTGGCCGTAAACCTGATTGGATATCGGTTGCGAATGACTACGGAAGACCAGGGCTGCGATGGTGCCTGCCAAGATGCCAGCCACGACACCGAAAAAGCGTAAAGAGTTGCGATTCACTGCAGTTCCCCTGATTGGTTTTGTCGCACCACAATCGTTGCGGCTACTGACGTTACGATTGCAAATGCGATGGTCACCAAAACACTTGTCGTTAGTGATGGCATCCAAAAGTGGTCATCTGAGGCAACACTCGACATGAGTTGCCTCATTCCAGAAACCGCATAAGTCATTGGATTGCAACGCATGATCCAGTGCATCGCGAATTGACCAACAGGTTCCCCGCCAGCCAATGCTGGTATCGGAAAGAAGGACCCGCTCAGCAGCCACATTGGCATAAGTACCATGTTCATTAATGCATGAAAGCCTTGTGTGCTATCCATAGGCCAGGCGAAGCAAACTCCAAGGCTCGTCATCGCAATGGCAGCTACCAACATGAACCCGACCAATGCAATCGTCTGCGGCCCAAGACTAATCATTCCTGTCGCTAGCGCGATCGCGACAAAGAAGATAGCTTGAACCCATGCGATGGCCGAACCGCCCAGAACCTTGCCCATGGCGATGGTCCAGCGAGGCGATGGTGCTACCAACACACTTTGCAAAAACCCCTCGCGTCGGTCTTCGATAATAGAGATCGTTGCAAAGATTGCCGTGAATAGCAGAATCATGGCCGTGGTACCCGGCAGGAAATAGGTCATGAAATCGCTCGCTTGACCGCCGCCGCGAAACGCGCTATGCATGCCGGTACCGAACAGAATCCAAAACAAGATTGGCTGGCCCAAGGCAGCGATCACGCGGAAGGGTTGCCGAAAAAAACGGACCCATTCTCGATGCGCTAGCATCCAAATGACTTGCGTTGCGACACTTTGAATAGGCTTCGAAGGGGCCACGTGTAGAATCGTGGCCGAGGATTTTGTGGCTAGATCGATTGCATTCATGTCATAAGGATACTCCGGCGAATCGATGCAGCCAATCCTTAGACTGTTCCGTCCAGCAAGTCACCTTCCGTAATCATTCGAAAACCTTTGAGGGCGAGGGTTTCAAGTGCCTGTTCGGTATTATCGACCATGATCGCAACGGCAGGCTCACCGTTTGGGCGGAAAAGCAGCGGGTAGGCTTGAATAATATTGATTTCCGCTTGAAGCAGCGCGGTGCAGATTTGCAAAAGGGGCTGCGTGCTCTTGGGTAGTTCCACACCGATCAAATCGCTCTCAATAATGGCTAGTCCTGCTCGCTCCAATATTTCGCGTCCTCGTTCCGCGTGGCTTAACAGAAAACGCACGAACGCGCACTCAGCCGAATCATTGATCGAAAGGGCTACAATCCGGATCCCCGTACCTTCAAATCGACGCACGACTTCAAGCAATTGCCCAACGCGATTCTCCAGGAAAACCGTAAATTGGCGTAAGGTAGGATAATTGCGACCATGAATGGTCTCAAAAGACGTGGAGGATCCCTCTCCCGTGCTCATGATTCGAACTTTCTTAAAACGATAGCTGGTTGCGACAATGCAACCGAGTTTAGTGTACCAGAAAGTCGGTGGACTGCAAAAAGTTCCTGCTTCTTACCTAAATTGACGGTTGAAAACGTCTGGGTCGAACGGATCTTTCTTGGCTGGCACCGAACCAGCGACACCTGCTCCCGATTGCCTTTCAAATTTTTCGATCGCGGACTCCAGGTCTGCGAGTTCTGACATGGAAATGAATTCCGTCGGCGGAGCTGATTTGGTGGGTTTCGATAGTTTGGCGTTTCGGTCTTGTTCGACTTCGTCCGTCCGTTTGGTTTTGCGAATGGAAGGTTTCGCTACAGGAACATTCGCGACCGCAGAGGAGACGCTTTGCGTTCCCTGGGTCGTCAAAGGATACTGAGCAGGCATCGTTGTTTCGGGTCTTTGAGAAAGTGCCAGAGATTTGACCCAAAAGTTGATCCGCTCGATTAAGGCTCGCTCGTCATCTCGCGACTGATTGAGACTTGGATTTCGCTGGATACCATGCGCTTTCGTAGCATAAGCTAGAAGTCGGCTTTCTTGAATTCGGTCGCGATCAATGTACTTGAGTACTTCATCGAGATCACGAGCCAAAATACTCGCGGACTGATCGCCCACAGGTTGGTAAATATGAAATTCCGATTTCCCCAACAGTCCATGACACCCCGATTGGCCACAACGCGAGACCAGAACCGGCAAGATCGAGTTCTGAAACGTTTTACGGATGTAACCAGGAATTTCATGTTTATTCCATGACTCCCCCGATTCTGTATTGTCGCCTTGGGGAACAGACCTGAGTCGCGGTGTTTCGGCACTGGCTTGCATGACAGCGCTGGCTTGCATGACAGTGCTGGCTTGCATGACAGTGCTGGCATGGGTTGTTGAGTCGAGTGTCCGCGTCCAGGCTGAGGTTGGCGTCGCCGCTTGTGCTTGCCTATGAACCGCTTGTTTCACATTCTCATCTGCCAGCAATGCATCCCGAAGTGAATGTTCAAGCTGCTTGAAACGGGGCGAATCGGAAGCGGAAGCATCCAGGAACTGGTAATGCTCAATCGCATGATCGATCAGACCTTGCTGAATGCACCAATGAGCAAGTTGCCAATGCTCTCCTTTTCCCCAGTTTCGCACCCCTGAGCGTTGGTGTTGGTAAAGCGACTCAAGGCTCGGGCCAATAAACGCAACCTGTTTGGGCTCCACAAAAAGATTGCTATTTCCATCTTCAGCGATAGAAATGCGTTCCTTGTCCGATCGGATAAAACCCTTTAGAACGTTACCATTTCGCAATAGAACGTAGCTACGCTCCGCAGTCACAGGTTGATCTGCAATGACTGACGCAAAGGTCAGAGACGAGCAGAGGAGCAGGCTGACAACGAGAATTTTTTGAAAAATCATGGCGGTTTGACGCAAAAGACGAAGTGAGCATAAGCAAATGCCCGCCATGGTTCGAAAACCGCGTGCGGACGACCACGCGGGAGAGTATCAAATCGTCCTGTGCTAAAGCAATACTATGCGTTGACGAATTTTTTATCATGCTTTTCGCGGTTGGCGAGCTCCAAATCATGTTCCACCATGATACGAGCAAGTTCACGGACGTCGGTTTCTGGAACCCAGTCCAGTTTCTCTTTGGCTTTGCTGGCATCACCCAACAACAAGTCCACTTCCGCAGGTCGAAGATAACGTGGATCGATTTCGACATGTTTATTCCAGTCGAGATCCAATCTTTCGAAAACCATATCTAAGAACTCGCGAATCGTTCGAGTCTCGCCGGTCGCGATAACGAAATCGTCCGGTTCATTGTGTTGCAGCATGCGCCACATGGCGTCAACATAGTCTTTTGCGTATCCCCAATCGCGCTTCGAATCGAGGTTTCCTAGGTAAAGCTTGTCCTGCAAACCGAGTTTGATTCGTGTTGCTGCTCGTGTGATTTTGCGAGTAACAAACGTTTCACCACGTCGCGGTGACTCGTGGTTGAAGAGAATACCATTGCAAGCAAACATTCCGTAACTTCGTCGGTAGTTTACCGTTTGAAAGAACGCGTACACCTTCGCACACGCGTAGGGAGACTGCGGATTGAATGGTGTCTTTTCGGTTTGCGGAGTCTCTAAAACCATTCCATACATTTCAGAGCTACTCGCTTGGTAAACTCGGACTTCTTTTCGCTTGTTCAAAAGTCTTGCTGCTTCGAGAACGTTCAAGGAACCTACACCATCGCTCATCAAGGTGTATACAGGTTGGTCGAAAGAGACGCGAACATGGCTTTGAGCACCCAAATTGTAAATTTCGTCTGGTTCGACTTCCTGAACCAAATTCGTCAGTGACTGCCCGTCGGTTAAATCTCCGTAATGCAACAAAAGCTTTGGCTTTTCGTGGATATCACGATAGAGGTGATCGATTCTGCCCGTAGAAAAACTGCTCGATCGACGAACTAAACCGTGTACTAGGTATCCTTTTTGGAGCAATAACTCTGCTAGGTAGGAACCATCTTGGCCTGTGATTCCGGTAATGAGAGCTGAACGTTCCATGAGGATATTTGGCTTCGGCTGAGGTAGTGAAAAGTAGGTCGATCCGATTTGATTTCCAAACCAGCAAAATTCTAGCGATTGCGATTAATAGTTTAGCGAATTCGTCTCGTTCCGACATAGGCCAGATTGAGTTCATTCGATATCCATTTAGTAACGAAAAAACCCTCACCTTTTTTACAGACGAGGGTTTCGAAATTGACGATAGTGATGAGTTAGTTCACCGCAACCTTGTTCACGCTATCTGCGGTTTCGAAATTGAAAGTGAGTTCCAGCTTATCGCCAGCGATCAAACGAATGGTTTTTTCTTTGGTCACACCTTCAAAAGTTACTTCGATCTTGTAATCGTCCCAGGATTCGCCATTGTGCAATTGCTTGGTACGAAAAACTCGTGACGACCCCTCGCTTTTGGTGGCGTTTTGCGCCAAAACCACGCGTGCTTTTTCGGGCACATTGATGGTTAAGATGGTCTCGATCGGATCAGTCGCTTTGAGCATCTCAAAATTCAGTTCTTCGCCGTTTCCACTTTCGACGACTACCGTCTTGTTTTGAACCACTTCGGAGCCATCTTCGTTGGTCGTGACTACTTTA
>JAYVPE010000317.1:0-5626 GCA_043757575.1 Pirellula sp. | reverse complement strand
CTGGTTTCGTACCGAACTCGATGACCCAACACACAGCAAGATCGGGCAATCCCCTGTATTAAATGCGATTTTCCTAATCCCGATTGGCCCACGAACGCCAAGTTATCCTGCCGCTTGACGAACTCACCGCTAGAGAGTTCCAGCATTGATGCTTTGTTAATCGTCTCGGCATTGAACGCCCAATCGAACGATTCCAGAGTGGCTGACGTCGGGAGCCCTGCATTCTTGATGCGGCGTTCAATGGCCCGCTCAATGCTTTGACTGGCGGGCATCGCTAGGAAGCGATCAAGCAACTCCCAAGGCGACATTCCACTCTCGGTTGGAGGAAGATGGCTTGGATCGTTCCATCGGTATCCACGATGCGATAAACCACTCAGAATATGAGATTCAAGACGGCGACGGCGAACACACCGGCTTCATCTTGCTCTCGGTTGAAAACAAAGAAGTCTAACCATGTGGATATGGACGAAGCGTATCGGAAAGAATTCCGACGCTTTCACCGGCGGCACCATTCTCTAAGGCGACAGACGAAACGATTTTTATATTCCCATCGCCTTGACAAGCCGGAGAGGTTACGCTCTTTCCTGCAATAGCTCATCGCATTAATCCACTTGCCACATGGTGCTCTATGTCCCTTACGATCGTCACGAATGAGCAATGTTTTAATCCTGACGTCAACTCAACCGGTGATCGCCACCTTGGGACGCGTGACAGGTTTGATGCTTCCGTTCAATATGATTATCCCAGAAAGGCTATCGGCTGCCTCGAGGCGGCTAGAATGCTGCAGAGTCGAACTCTTCCAGAAGCGTTCTCGACAATTTTGGGGCCGATCGTCGATGGAAATGGAAAAGCACTTGACCCGATAGGCTTGGTCAGTTCGTCCCGAATGCCTGACTTGAAAGACCTTGAGCGTGCGCACGATGAGCAATATCTTGGAAACCTTGCGGAGAGCGTGGTTCGATCAAAGGCATGTGCCGATGCCGGAGAGGATCCATTCCTATCTGATTTTGGCAAAGAAGCTGATATTACTCCCGGAACCCTGGATGCAGCCCGTCTCGCGGTTGGAGCAGCATACGATACGATTGATATCCTTCTGATGTCGCCGAATGGAGATACTGCTTTTGGGCTGGTATGGCCGCCAGGCCACCACGCCGAACGCAATCTAGCGATGGGTTTCTGTTACCTCTCTAATATCGCTCTTGCAGCGCTCTATGCGAGGGATCACAGAGTTCAGCTCCGTCCCGGACATTGCAATAGGGTTGTAGTTATCGATATTGATCATCATCGAGGCAATGGAACCGCAGACGTACTTGCCAATCAGGCGGACACGCTTCTGATAGATGTTTCGTACCGTTCCCCTTACGATGAGATTCGACAACGCTTTACTGACGGTCAATATGATGCGGTTCAAGACAGATATTTTCAAGCCGGTAATGAGTATCCATACTCGCGGCCAGATAAAGACTGGGGACTTGAAGCTCACCCGATGTCAATCTCGCCGAATATCGTGTCAGTCGAATTTGAAGGGGAGCAGAGGGCTGAAACGATTATGGAGCGATTTCTTCGAGAGGTCCTTCCTATCCTAAGGAACTTCAAACCGGACTTGGTATTGTGGTCAGTTGGCCTGGACTCAGCGCTAGGCGATCCGATTGGCGGGCTTGGCAATCTCCCTAGCTCTTTCTATACCATGCTGCGAGGCCTCAGACTGGCGCTACCAGATGCTAGACATGGAGGCCTTCTGGAGGGCGGCTATGATGAGCTACGGTGGTTCACTTGCTTGCCTCCGGCGCTGCTTGCGCTTCATGACAACCCGAATGATACGGCTGATCGCTGCAGGGCCTTTCGCGTGTATCGGAAAGCATTTACCTTGTAATTGCTAGTTGCCACTTGGATTGGCATGTAGAATCGGGTTTATTCTCAAATTGGGTGACAGAGGAAATTCTAACCCAACCGCGCCTTGAACCCAGCCATAGCGCATGCTTCTGGGAACCCCGCCTCCCGTCGCGCGGGAATCTTTCACTAGTTTCTCCAAACTGGAACTGCTCTTTCCATAGCATGAATCGCAGGTCGATGCTGCGAAATGCTCAAAATCCGCATGTCCAGCATGCCACGGTTCTGCGGATTTTACTCGAAAAGACATCCGACGTCGAAAATTGCGGTATCTTCGACAACATCCAGTCACTTCGATTCTCCACGTTGCTAAGACTGATATCCGACTCGTCCGATGGAAGTGTATCTTTTGCAAGTACACCTTTACCGATTACCCCGATTTTCGTACTCCCATATAAACGATTCGCGGTCGACCAGCTTATCCAATTTGCTACTCAATATCTTGGTTCGGATCCGCTAGCGCTCCGTCCAGCCACTAGCAACCAAGGCAAGGCAGTCGGCTATGAATCGGAGGACCATGCCCTATCTCATACCTCGCTCTGGCGGTTCCTGACCTGGCTCGGGGCAATGACAATTTCGCTCAGTACGGGTGTGGATCTCTTTCAAAAAGCCTTTCCGGAATCGACCGTCCATCGATTCACCGGATCCATCTCTCCGAGCAAGTTTCGATCCGAATCGCGGGCTGAAAGCTTGCGCAATGCGAACCGCTTGCTCAACCTGATTTCTCGATGGGATGCCGCCTTTCCAAAAGAGCGATTCTTCCCACGCTTTGCAACGAAACCAAGGGCTCCCTAATTTAACTTACCCCTCTGCTCAATTCATTCGATCGAACTTGAATAACCAGAGGAGTGGACTTGATGGATTCTGACGAACTTGCGTGGGGCGCCTTTCGAACGGCGCTCATTAGCCCCCTCCTCACAGGAGAGATTCCAAGCGGGCAGCGCGAAGCGTACATGCAGAGCGTCGCTTCCCAAGAACGACTCTTTCCCAACGGCAAGCGAGCCAAGGTCTCTGTCCGCTCGCTTTGGCGATGGTATCAACGAATGCGAGAAGGTGGATTTCAAGGGATCATTAAACAACCTCGTTCCGATCGCGGTAAACCAAGACGCTCTGTTCATACTCGCGTGATTCGAGCCGTTGAGCTCAAACGCGAGCAACCCATGCGTTCCGATCTTGTCATCAACAAGATCTTGCGTGCCGAACTAGGTGCTGAGATACCCAGCTCGACTCTCTATCGTCATCTTCGAATCCAAGGTGCAACACGCAAGCAACTTGGTGTGGCCAAAGAGAAAGTCCGTTGCCGTTGGACTCGAGAATTGCCCAATGCGCTTTGGCAAGGAGACTTCGAACATGGGCCAATCGTCCTCGTTGATGCAACGGCTAGGCAAACGCGGTTGTCGGCTTGGATCGATTCCCATAGTCGATACATCGTTGCCGCACGTTACTATCTCAATGAAAACACAGGCTGCCTAGTCGATTCTCTCTTGCGGGCTTGGTCAAAACATGGCTCCAGCGTCCAGCTCTATGCCGACAATGGCAAAGTCTATCATTCCAAAGCCTTAGAGATCGCGTGTGGGCAACTCGCGATCACCAAGCTTCATCGTCCACCTCGCGAACCTCAGCCAGGTGGACTGATCGAGCGGTTCTTCAAGACCGCTCAAAGCCAATTCGAAGCCGAAGTTCGCGCCCTGCAAAAGGCACTCTCATTGAGCGAGCTCAATCGAGCTTTCACCGCATGGCTGATCTCAGCCTACCATGAACAAATTAATCGCGAAACCAACCAAACGCCACAGGAACGTTACTTCACCGAGAGCAAAATCTTCAGGCCGATTGCGATCGACGCGGTGCTTCCTATCTTTCATCTCTCTGAATTTCGCATTGTCCATTCGACGTTTTCGGATGTGGTCTTGAAGAACACGTTTTACCAAGTCGATCCAAAATTTCGCGGCCTGAAACTGCGGGTTCACTACGATCCGTTCATCGACGAATCTGGCATGCCCGATCGTGTCGAACTTTACAGTGAACAAGGGGTTTCACTGGGAGTCGGACGTCGTTATGAACGGCAGCTTGGAGCTCACGAACAACCGCAGCTTAAGCCAGTCGAGAAGCTCGATGAATCGACCTACATCAAGACTCTATTGCAAATCTCCGAGCAAGCTGGCGCATCAGAACGCCGCGATGGCATCTTCTTCCATACCGCGATGGCTCATGGTCGCTTGACTAGTGCCAGGCTATGCCAAGTCGTGGCACAGTTGCTTGGAAGAAAAGGTGGCTTGTCAGGCTTGAGTCCAGACGAGATAGCCGCTTTGGACAATCTCTATGAAAAACACCCACAGGTTCAGCAGTCGCATGTGCGAACTGCCTTCGAGCAAGCATCACCGGCCAGCTTTAGCTCGATGCTGTGGGAACTTCAATGTCTGTTGGCCCAATTACCCAAAGGGAATCTTTAGTTATGTCTTACTTGGATCATTTTAAGTTTACACGCCAGCCGTTCTCGGAGCACGCATCGCGCGATGCGCTTTGGAACGACACTCGCATGGAAGAAGGCTTATCGCGATTAAACTATTTACTGGGCAATGGCTTAGTCGGTTTGGTCACTGGAGCAAGCGGCCTTGGCAAATCGGCCTTAGTGCGACGATTCATCCAAGATTGCTCGCCACAAGTGTGTGATCCCCAGTACTGCCACTTGGCACAACTGCCTGGCAGTAGCCTTCTGAAACTCATCGTTACGCTATTGGGCGAAGTACCCAAGTTTGGCAAAGATAGACTTTATAGCCAAATTCTTGACCGAGCTAAACGGAGCGAAGGGACGATGTTGTTGATCCTCGATGAAGCCCACTTGCTGAGCGGTGATGCATTGGTGGACTTGCGACTTCTGGTGAGCTCGGCGGTTGAAGCGGGCCCACCGCTGAAGATCTTGCTCGTTGGTCAAGAATCGCTACGGCACACACTCAAGCGAGCGGAGTACATCGATATCGTCAATCGTGTAAGTGTTCGCTATCAACTGAAGCCGTTTTCGAAAGATCAAACCCACAAGTACATCGACTATTTGGTTGGGAGTAGCGGCGGTGACGTGAAGATTTTCGACGAAGGGGTGAAAGATCTGATTCATGAGTTTACCGGCGGCAATCCACGAGGGATCAATAATGTGGCGATGGCAAGCTTGCTATGTGCGGTGTCTCGGCGCGCGGCGAGAATCGATGAAGAGATCTTTCGTCAGGCAGCCCAAGAACTTCAATGGAATTAGGGGAGCAACGATGAGCAAAGAAACAAAAAGCCCGGGTACAAGTCGAACAATCATCCGCCGCGATCGATTACGCCAACTCCGCAACGAAATCGACTTTAGCCACCTGTTCCGTCGCCTTGGCTGGCCATGGAAGCGAAGAGACGATGGCGTGGTTCTATTCGTATGCCCGCGATGTAGTGAATCGCAAACATCAGTGAATCCTAAGACAAACTTAGCGAGATGCTTTCGTTGCGAACAGAATTGGAATACGATCGACTTCACGATCGATGTAGGTCGGATGGAATTCTTGGAGGCGTATGGCTTTTTGGAGGAGATGCTGCCAAGGCCCCCAGATCCAAACGATCGGCCATTCTGAACTAGCGTGACCTAAAACAAATACGAAAGGGGTGATGAAAACATCACCCCTTCTTCGTTGACTACGAGGGCCAGAAGCAAATCTACTGCCACCAAAATTGAGAGTTCCCCTGCCAACCAATGTGGCTACTAGCA
>JAYVPE010000316.1:0-5638 GCA_043757575.1 Pirellula sp. | reverse complement strand
TCCCCCGGCTTGGTCGGATCGTATCGCACGCCGAGCAGGTCGTAGACCGTGTTCTGATACTCTTTCCGGCTCAGACGGTAATGCGCCACCGCCGGACGTGCCGCCATCCGCGCCGCCCGCCCCTCCATGATTAACGAGTCGAGACTCGTGACGAATTTTGCGATCTCGTCCTGCGTCGGTTGCTTCTCCTGCTTCGGAGGCATCTCTCCGGAATTGATCCGTTCGATAACCTCTACCCAGTGATGGGTGTCCAAGTCCGACTTGAAATCGCGAGAGAGCTGGTCGATGCGCAGGTCACCCTTCTCCTTCTCAGGGCCATGGCAACTGATACAGTGCTTCGTAAGGAAAGCTTCAAACGGTTCCACCGCGCGGATGGCACCGGGAAGGCCAAGGCTGGCGACGAGGAGCAGGAATGAACGGGTGAAGGCTTTTAGGTGTAGCATGGCAATTGTTAAATGACAGTCCGTCAAAGTAGCGCCCTTCGACGCTGCTATCGCGGAGCGAAAGGCGACTATCGGAGGCTCGTTCGGCCCTCTTTTGCCAACTGTCTCAGTTCGATCTCTAAAAGTGCACGATCCCAGATCGCCAATTCATCGATCCGTCCGCGAAAAGCACGATTGCGTTTTGCGTGACCCACGACCGGTAACCAATTGCCAAGACGACATGAACCTGGAGTGATTTTCGTTTCGCGTTGTAGGGTGCCTTGGCGAACGAGCTTTCCATTGGCGTAAACCCAACGCATGCGGTCTGGAATAGAAATCACCATCGCAACATGGACCCAAATTCCCAGTGGCAGCGGTTCGCCGATGAAGGTGTCGTTCGTTTCCCCTCCCTGTATACCTCCCCTGGGAATCCCCTGCCGAGTTATTTGAAAGTGCACATCGCCATCTTCGCCATAATCTGAGTTGAGGATCGCATTCATTTCATAGTCAAGTCGATCGATCTTGATCCATGCAGCGATCGTAATCTCGTTCGAATCGCCAGGAATATCGATTTGAACAAACTCGCCGTCGCCATCGAACAGCAGCGAATCTTTTCCGGGCCAACGTCCTGAGGTCCAACGAGCTCCTTCGATTCGACCATTCGGAACCTGGAAGCCTGCGTTTCCTTTTGCCTCCACTTTATTTGCAAGCACGGATTCGTCAACCATTCGGTGGAATGGAAAAAAAGCAATCAGGCCAGGGGATGACAACAACTTCCGAGCGTACTCTTGCCAACGAATAAGGCCGATCTCGTTCGGTGTAGTGAAATCTTTTGAATCAAAGCCTGGCGCTGTTTTCGCGATACCCGCTACATAACGTGTGGAGGTACCTTCTAAGACCTCTTCAACGATCTCGTTCGTTGCTTTGTCGGCCACATTCACTTGCCCGTCGAATACAAAAAGATCACTCGTTCCATCGTTGTGATCCACATCTAATCCGAATTCGGTTCCGAGATCGATATACTCGGCCGATGGTGTCGAAATGGTGAACCCCTTTGCCGAGGGTGGAACGATCGCCCGCATTTTGCCATGCTCTACGATCGCGTGCATCGCGTCCTTAACGGTCCAGCGAGCAGGGGCGTTGAGAACCAGTTCGGCACCGCTTGCGAAGCGAAGGTGCACTATCCCGGTAAGTAAATCATAGTCGCCTGCCTCGAATTGCGACCCCTGCGGCCCTTTGCCCAGTGAGAACACCGCGCCTGCTTCATCGATCAGAACTGCAACAACGGTTTCTTGCGGGACGGTCAAATGATCGGTCGAAGGCACTATTTGCGCAACATGACCACCTTGTTGCCCATGGTAGCTCCACCACCAAACGCCTAGAAACATAGCGAACACAAGGGCTGCAGCAGTTGCGCAATAAGCGACTGCGTTCGAGAAAATGGCGTCTCGATTGAGCACGACGATATCATCTACAGCCGCTTTTTCACCGGGCATACCTGCCGCTATTTTGGCCAACGCCGAGTCCAAATTGAGGTGTGCTGCGAAGACTTGCCGTGCCTTGGTATCCGCCCTCAAGAGTTCATTAAGGCGATCCATTTCTTCGAATGTGGCTTGACCATCGACGTAGCGATTGATCAGGAGTTCGAGATCATTCATCGGTGATTGAGACGTGGGTGATTGAGACGTGGGTGATTGGGTCATGGGTTATCGAACCACTTCGTGTTGTACACAGTCCAGTAGAAGTCTTCGCATGCGGTGCAGCCATTGATAGAACGCGGCGATCGATCGCCCACTGGTGGCAGCAACTTGTTGAATCTTCAATTCTGACCCATAGCTTTCTAATAGCAAGGATCGATTCTTAGGAGTTAGTTTTTCTAAACACGACTGGAGAGCGATCCGCTGTTGCTCGAGCTGGAGAACATCGTTGGCCGTTTCATCCGCGATCATTTCAGCGACATCGCCAGCCAAGACCAATCGATCTCGGCCTCGATCTCTCAGCCAAGCGAGCACTTCGTAGCGAGCGACTCCCATCGCCCAATTTCGAAAGTCACCATCCTCCCGAAATCGTTCGAACTTAGCCCAGAGCACCAACGCCACACCTTGCATAACATCATCTGCGTCTGCTCGCGACGGAAGTAAACGGCGTACATAGGCGCGGATCGCCGCTTCATGAGTTGTGAACGAACGCAAAAACAATGCGTGTCGGCTTGGGTTGGGGGTCACTTGAGTTCGAACTTGAAATCGTTAGGACCGCTTTCGGTCACATTTGCCGTAAGGCCAGACTTGGTCGGGATAGAAAATTTTTCTGGAATGATCCAAGTGATCTCAGGCGGAAGTGCCTTACCTCCCGCCGACACGTCAACATCCTTGGGTGTCTTATCAATTACATCCACCCGGCTAATCGAGACCACTTGCGGACCGGCAACCACCCCATCGTTTTGTAGGTAGGTGGTCAAAGTATATCGACCGGAACTATCGGTCTTGCCCGTACCTGTTGAACTGGCAGCCGCGTTGGTAAATGTAACGTCGGCACCTTCGATCGCTTTGCCTTGGTAAGTCACCGTTCCTGTCGTCTTGAACCGCTTCGGCCAATTCGGGTTCTCCGCCTGACCACCCGAGCATCCGAATATGGAGAAAGTACCTACGCAGTATATAGCGAGAACGAAAATCCGTCGAAACATTTGGGAAAAATCACTTTCTTTTGAATTTAAATTGTATATCGTGGCGCAACGCATTATCGAAAATTTTTCATCCGTCGCGCCAACTTTGAGCCGCAACGCGCTAGCGTGCGGGAATTAGGGTCAGGAATCACTCATGATTCCGACCTTCCTGCTAGCGCATTGAGGCTCAATCTCTTGAACCTCTATCAATAAAGCAACCGTAAACTACTGTTCTTCGTTGGCCACTTCGCCACCGTTGATGGTCGCTAGTGCCCCCCAGACGCCATACGGGCTGGATCCACTAAGACTCTCCCGCGCACCGGAGTTTCCAGCATTAATCGATTCGCTAATGAAACGAATCGAGCCATCGGCAAAGACACAGTTTACACCACCCGTGTGCCAACTCTGCGCTGTCATCACGCCTGGCGTATTGATATTCCCGATCAAGCAGGAGGGGCTATTCGGAGGCAGGATAGCGTTAAAGCCCGTATAGATTGGCATACCATCGTAGGCTCGAGTCCCGCCCGTTCGATACCCTGATACATTGGCTGAAGGAAGGTATTGACGCGTCGCACGATTTGCTTGTGCTAGGCACAGCGCCGGATTGGCGGTGATTCCAGTTAGGCTCTCGATCGTATTTCCAAAAACGCTACGGGTCCCCTTTGGAAAACAGCGTTCGGAAATCGCCATCGTATTGCTGGTACCATCCGTAATATCCTTGAAACCTGCATAGCTACGAGTACCAAACAGACCTCGACGTTGATAGGCACCATTATCGCTTACACCGGTCTGATGATCGCCATGGCAGAAAGAGTAACTCGTCGTAGCCGCGGCTCCACCCGCCCAACGACCACCTCGATTGTCACCTACAGAACTATCCGACGGGCAATTCATGCCTTTGACTTGAAACTGAGATCCCCAAAGATCGTAGTTTGAGTTCCAAGGTACCGTCCCACCTGGAAGAAACGTATTTGCCCCGAACGTTTGCGGCGACTGGACCATGTTGTAAAGAGCGCTCTCCTCGACAAAAGGCAACAAACCAACCATCGCGTTCAAGCGATTTCCCGAATAGGAAGGCCCACCCGAACCTGCGGGAAATTTCTTGTACGCGTCTGCGTAATTATGAAGTGCCAAACCAAACTGCTTGAGCTGATTCATGCACTGCATTCTGCGAGCCGCCTCGCGAGCCGCTTGCACAGCGGGCAAGAGCAAACCGACCAAAATCCCAATGATTGCAATCACCACCAACAATTCCACAAGCGTGAAAGCATTGTTTCGTCTTCTTGTCATAACTTAACTCCCTCTAAAAGAAATAATCCAACAACCTGATTGGAGGTGGAATAAAAACCGCACTGGAGTAAATCTCCTTCTGCGATCATGATTTTACGAAGATTTATGAAAGAAAACTGGAATTTCTGTCCTAAGGCCTGTTTAGCGGTGCCTGAATCAACGCAATCGCTGCAGCTTTCGCATAAGAGCGTAGGTGTTCTGAACGGGAAATCGCTGGACGTTTGCCTAGCAAGAGCTTTGCGATCTTTTTTGACTGAATTCACTGTTCTTAAACGTCCAGCCTGAGCCTCCAATAGAGTGAGTCTTCAAAATTCATTCCAAGGAGTCTCAAGCATGGACGGCATCTATTCTACCACTAGCGACGTTTCGTCGAAACAACTTCCCTGGTCACGTGACCAAATTTCTCAATTGGTCGAACGGCTTCGATTCGATCAACAACAAGGAACATCCTTGAATCGCTCAGCCTCTGAGCATCATGTACCACGCACGACAGCACAGAATTGGATCCGCAATCGAGCACGACTCGAACAACTTGGCGGTTTAGACCTGACTGCCGTCCAGTTTTTTCGAATCACCCCAAGGGCTCGAGTTCCTACATAGGCTCGTGTGCGCATTGCATCTTGTCCTTGGCCAAGCCAACGATGGCGGCATCCGCAATATCTGTTGGCTACTGGAATTGTGCCAACTGGACCGATTCGTTGCCCCATCCTACGGGACTCAACAAAAAATCGCAGCTACGATCGAACAGTGTATCGAGAGATTCGGCCAGGAAGAACAGTCGCGACTAGCCAAGCAGATGCCGCACCGTGAAATTACCCTGTGTGAGGACGAGACGTTTCATCCTCAGCTGTCGCCGAAGCACTCAAGCCATTCTCTGTCGATGTGAACCAATGCGATTCCGATCAGGCGACGGCGTTAATCTCACACGCAGAGATACACTTGTGTGTTCATCATTCATCGGACCTCTTTCATGTTCAACAGGAAGCTTGCCGAGCAACGAGCGTTTCGCTCAATCGCCAAACCGAGAAAGCGGAAGCTCAACTCAAACCATCGTCTGTCGCACGGCTTGCGAAAGCCAAGCGAGTTCTCCCTTCGATGATCGAAACAATCGTCTTTTTCTGGTCACTCATTGCGATCCGTACTGCCGCATTGCTTGCGTTGTACCTCGTCATCAAGCGAAGCGATGGAACAACTGCCGCGCATCGATTCTTCGGCCAGGATCCTAAAGAACTCTTTCCATGGCTCCTTGAGCACATGCCACTTC
>JAYVPE010000315.1:0-5641 GCA_043757575.1 Pirellula sp. | reverse complement strand
CCGCCCAAGCATGAGTCGAGCTGCTGACTATTATGACAATGCTGTTATCGAATCTTGCGTCCGAACCATCACGACCGAAATCGTGCGGATGAGATTGTAAGCCAGGATGTGTGCCCAGATTTCCTTTCGTACTAACTCCGGTGTTTGGCAATCGCCCATCGCCCACCAGCGTCGAGATTCGGCAAGACTATTCGAACCACGGTGCCTTCACCAAGTTGGGATTGGATGTCAACGGTTCCACAGTGCAATCGCACGAACTCCGCGACTAAACTTAATCCAAGTCCTGCACCGTTCAAAACCGCTATCGACAACGCGGATTGAAACAGGACATTGGTCGGTGAATCGACGAGTTGGCCCAGCATCGTCCGCTCGCTTGAGCGGACGCGGATTGAAACTGATGTAGCCGACGAATGGGAACGCATAGGGCAGATCGACCGCTCGCGAGGCACTTATGCGGGCACTTGTGGGGTCAAATTTGGGAGTCGGGATTGCAGCGATGTTATGTGGGCACTTAAGATTTGGCTCGGCGGTTTGATCAGAGCATGAACGTGATTTGGCATGCAGTAAAAGGCCAACGCGATCCCGAATCTAACCCTATAAGTGCCCTGCTAACCCCATAAGTGCCCTTCGCCATCACCAAACGCGGTGGAATGCCCGCAATAAGAACTCGTCCAAATTGCGAGGCTACGTACAGAAACGTCATTGAGGCCCCGAAAGGCAAGACGACTCGAGGTAACTCGATGCTCGTGCTCGCTGGCTCAACGATGTCGGTTCCAAGCGATTGCAAGTGGCATCGTGGCAAACGGTAGAACGACGAGCGACGCAAAAGCAAAGATTGCGGCCAATAAAGTAAAGTGCATGGGCATTGGGCTCACCGTGATGGCAGCAATCACGATGCCGCTACAAGTGATCCCGAAAGCGGTCAACGACTTCGACCCATAGATCTTGGCTCGATATGCTTTGGCAAATAACCAAGCCGTCGACCAAACGATCAGCATGCAAACGAGGACAGCCGAGACGGTGTGCAATTGAATTTCAGCAGTAGTTGAAACGCATTCCTTGATGGTGATCGAGAGGATGCCAAAAAGTGTAAGTGCTATGATACCTGCAAATGCTATCGGATGGCCGCGGCCCGAAAGTCCAATCGACGGTAGGTTTGCCATGAAAATCCACGGACCAAGCAGAGTGAGTGGCAGAAACCATGCTCCAGCCCCGCCAGGTATGATCGGACTAGGAAGTTGAAATGCACTCAACATGACTCCGAATATCGCAACGAATGCAACGAACCATATTGCCCATGCGATGAGAGTGCTTAGCGCTGCCATTCTCAGAATTGCTTGTGCGAGATCCAAGTTCGAAAGTGGGCGAGTGCTTAGAAAATGGCCCATTGATTCGCTTTGCCCAATCGCGTCACCCAGTCGCGGGCTGCGGTGTCCACTTGAGCCTGCGTTCAAATTCATTCCGAGTATGGCGCCTGTACCAATCGCAAGCAAAGATACAATTCCGCCACAAGTCAGTATTCCCACATGAACATCAGGCCATGAATTTTGCGAAGCGAGCCAAGTACAGACCCCAACAAATCCCGCAAAGAACAGTTCCAATCCAACAAGTACGGGAAGCGCGAAACCCTTCTGTTTCCATTCGAACCAGAACTGAGCTTTGGTAGCCGATCTAAAGGCTGACAGGTCATTCATGCGATAAAACGACTCCCAAACGCGAACCAACCAAGCTAGAAATCCCAACGATGGAAGCCCCTCTCCGCAGCGGACTCGGTTGATTCCCCATACGTAAAGAGGAAAGGAAACGGCAATGACGGAAATCAGAGTCATTTGTTCCACCGTAGTAACTTCGTTCCAGTAATGACTAGGCTGCGAAAACCATGCGCCGAATCGAGAGTGAAGCCACAACGAGAGCCAGACCAATGGCGACACAGCCACAAAAAAAGATGACACGGACGGCTGATTGGCGACACACAATAGCAGTTGAAAAACCGACCATGCTGCTGCCGCATAAAGCGCTGAACCCCAAATTGGCCAGCTCAAATCGTACAACCAGTTGAGAAGCCACCCAGCCGCAGTAGCCTCAATTCCCATTAAGGTCGCTCCTGCACCGATATGCCAAGCAACCATCGACGTGGCCGAAATCGGCAACGTGAACAACCGTGAACAAGATCCTAATGCATGCGTTACACCCATCGCAAATAGGAATAACATCATCGTCAGGAATCCGCACTGTAACCCCATGAATGCGCGATCGCTTCGGAAATCTACGACGAGAGGCGAAAGCGTTCGATAGAACGCCAATGGCGTAAAAATCCCCAACAAGAAGAAGCCCCAAAGCGACCATCTTCCGCGGTACAAAGTCTCCCATAACAAAGCGAGCGGCATTGAACGCACGATTTATACTCCACCCTTCAAAATAAGCGAGAAACTCGGAACCAATAGAATCGGTAGATTCACTGGGAAACTCGCGTGACAAAGATCTCATCGAGCGATAGGGCTGAATCTCCGACCACAGTCGCTCCAATCGCGCTGGCAGCGAATCGCAATTGCTCCGCTTCTCCGTTACAAATATATGTCCACTCGGCACCATTGCCCTCGTGAGCAAGTGATCCAACTAATACGGGCGGCTGCGACATAGATTCCTCGAATCGCAGCGTAATCCGACGATGCGTTTCCTTGATTTCATCCATACTTGACGTCAGCATGATCCGGCCCTGATGAATGATTGCGACTCGGTCTGCTACCCGTTCCACTTCATCAAGCAAGTGCGAAGAAAACAGAACGGTTCGCCCTTCCTCGCCAATCGTGCGAATGATCGCTCCCAAGATATCGCGGCGCACGATTGGATCCAAACCGGACGAAGGCTCATCTAGAACCAATAAGTCCGGTCGATGGGCCAGCGCGACCAATAAACCAGCTCTTGCTCGTTGGCCGCGCGACAAGTTTTTCACTTTCACTTTTGGATCGAGGTCAAAGGCCTCTCGCAACTCTTCAGCATAACGCTCGTCCCACGCTGGATAAAAGGCTTGAGTGTATCGCATCAATTCGCGGACTCGCATCCAGTTCGGCAAGTCGCGATCTTCCGAAAGATAACCAATTCGACCTAACACACCGACCGGGTTTCCGACCGGGTCTAGTCCAAAAACTCGAACTGACCCCGATTGAGCCTTAAGCATTCCTAAAACATGCCGCAGCAAAGTGGTCTTGCCAGCACCGTTGCCGCCAATCAATCCAAACACACCACCGCGTGGTATCACAAGCGACAGTTCGTGAAGGGCGACCTTAGCACCGAATTGGCGAGTCAGGCGTTCGATTTCGACAATTGGAGGCGTTGCCAAAGGAAATGGATCAGGCATCAGAAGCATCCTTGTGCCGAGTGTTATTGAGTAACAAAAATCGCTGTTGAACAAGTTTGATGATTTCGTCAACGTCGATATCCATCTGGACAGCTTCCGCCAACAACTGATCGATTCGCTCTGTCAGAATTTTTCTCCGTTCGCGTCGTGCAAGCGGTGAACCTTGATCGCTAACGTACGTTCCCGCAGTTCGCCGCTTTTCGACGATACCCGCCGTTTCCAGTTCGCGATAGGCCCGCGCGATTGTATTAGGATTGAGCATTAGCTTCTCGGCCAATGTCCGAATGGGAGGCAACTCTTTGCCTGCGGCTAACCGACCTGCTGCAACCAAATACTTGATCTGATTGACGATTTGCAAGTAAATCGGAACTCCGTCGCTAGCTGAGATATGGATCTGCATAAGACGATCTCTTGACCAATTTCTTGTATTACATGCATAATACAATAGAACAAGCGAGAGTCAAGAGCCTCCCCGGCTCCCCGGGCCGACCCGATTATGGGAAGATCGGAGAGAACTCTCATTTCGAAACCCTCTAACTAGCAAGCGCTTACTAATTCCAAGACCGGTCCGGTTAATTGGCGCTGTCCAACTAGTCTATAGTAGTCTCATTGTTCGAACACGAAACGGCCATGCGTTACAAAAAGGAACCTCGTCATGAAAGTCGCTTACTTTTTCCTGCTGATAATGATATGTTTTATCGCCTCGCTTGCATCGCGTAACGTTCAAGCGAGCGACATTCCTCCGCGACCCAACGTGCTGTTCATAATCGCCGATGACACGTCGCAACGCATGGGGGCGGCTTATCGTTGCAACTGGATCAAAACCCCGAACATCGACCGCCTTGCGAGCGAAGGCCTGGTGTTCGACAATGCCTACGTGCCGACGTCGAAATGTGCTCCGTGCCGCGCCTGCATTCTTACAGGTAGAAATCCATGGCAATTGGAAGCCGCTGGGAATCACCAAGCGATCTTCCCACCGAAATACAAAGCTTTCACGGAAGCGCTTGCCGAGTCGGGTGTTCACGTCGGCAGCTTAGGCAAGACTTGGGGGCCGGGAAGAGCACTTACTGCCGACGATCAGCCACGTAACTTCGCGTTGAAGCCCGCTCCATTCTCGCAGTTCTTAGCACAGCGTCCCAAAGACAAGCCGTTCTTTTTTGGTTCGGCAGTAAGAACCCACATCGGGCCTACAAAATGGACGCGGGTCTAGCGGCGGGCAAGAAGCTGGACGACGTCGATCGTGTCCCAGCCTATTTACCTGGCAACGACGTGGTTCGCCGTGACCTGCTCGATTACGCGACCGAAATGGAGGAGTACGATCGCGAGATAGGTGCGTTATTGCAAACGCTCGATGACAGCGGAGCAGCCGATAACACGCTAGTCGTCGTAACCTCGGATCATGGGATGCCATTCCCTCGCGTCAAAGGTCATACTTACGACGACGCCCATCGCGTGCCGCTGGTGATGTGTTGGCCCGCGGGTATCTCGAAGCCCGGCCGCCGAGTCCCCGAACTTGTTGGTAGCGTCGATTTTGCCGCAACCTTCCTCGATTTGTTCAGCGTGGAGGTCAGTAAGGTGGGACTCGCATCAGTCACCGATCGCAGCCTGATCGATTTGCTGCGCGGTGAACCGAAGTTCGAGCGCCCCTTTATCATTATTGGTCGCGAGCGGAACGATGTGTTGGCTCGCCCAGGCACGGAACATGGGCTCGGCTATCCCGCGCGCGGGATCCGCTCGGGGAACTACCTGCTGGTAAAAACTTTTGAGCCCGATCGTTGGCCTTGCGGCGATCCTGACCTCGGCTTACTCGACACCGACAATGGGCCTTCCAAGAAACTTATAGAATCGTTTGGGCCGACCGACATATTTTGGGAACATGCATTTGGCAAACGTCCCGCACTGCAGCTCTTCAATATTGCGGCGGATCCCGACTGCGTCTTGAACCTCGCGACTGACACCGCGCTTTCCGCGACCCGCGACCGACTGCTTGCCACAATGACCGATGAATTAACACGACAACAGGATCCTCTCATCCTTGGGCAAGGTGAGGTATTTGACAAATACCCATCGGCAAAGAATTCCGCGAAGGCCAACGACTCGGAAACCGCCCTGCCTAGGAAGTAGGAAACGGCTCCACAGGAGCGTCGCCCTTTCGTTCTTCGCGAGAGAAAAAAGGGGACGCAGCCAATACTGTTCGGCACGTAAGTTGCGTTCCGAAGGTTGCTTAGTTTTTAGAACAGCGGCCAGCGAATAAAATCGGCTGACGTTTTCAGCATTGGCAGC
>JAYVPE010000314.1:0-5648 GCA_043757575.1 Pirellula sp. | reverse complement strand
GGCGGATCTGGCTCGAGCGGTGGTGGACGAGGGCGTGGCACGGGCAAAAAAACCAAAACATCTTTTTTTGGAGTTGAAGGCTCTGGGTCCTCGTTTGTTTATGTCATCGACCGCTCGGATTCAATGAACGCTTACAACGCGGCCCCATTGCGATATGCCAAGCGAGAATTGCTAAAGAGCTTGGAATCGCTCAATGAGTACAACCAATTTCAAATCGTTTTCTACAACGACTCGCTTTCTCCCATGGCGAGAAAATTGTTCTTTGCGACGGATAGTGATAAACGCCGGGCAACCAATTTCGTCAAGACAATGCCTGGCGATGGCGGCACTGCCCACCTGCCTGCCTTGCGACAGGCTCTGGCCATGTCTCCCGAAGTGCTTTTTTTCTTAACAGATGCGGACGATCCTAGTTTGACGCTGCCGCAACTGAACGAAATCCGCGAACGAGCCGAGCTATCAAAAACAACCATTCACGCGGTACAATTTAATTTAGGCCCTGCGTCCAACGACGGAAGCTGGATTCGAGTTTTGGCGGAAATGAATCGCGGCACCTACAAATACGTTGACGTAACTTCCTTTAATAAAAATCCAGGCGAATAGCAGTCATGCAAAACGTTTTTGAGCTAAATCACCCGTTAGCCGCCCATCACCTCTCGATCCTGCGTGACATCCGAACAAGTCCTGCCCAATTTCGGACCCAAATACACTTATTAGCCATGCTATTGGCTGTTCGAGCTACAGACGATTTGGATCTCGAACCTACTGTTGTTCATACGCCGCTGACACAAATGACCGGCAGTCGGATGGCTCACCGGATTGGAATCGTGCCAATTTTGAGAGCTGGTTTGGGACTCGTAGAACCTGTTCTACAGTTGATTCCGGATGCTGCCGTTTGGCACTTAGGAATGTATCGAGACGAAGCGACGGCTCAACCCGTCGAATACTATTGCAAGCTGCCTATCGGTAACGCTGTGGACGTCGGCTTGGTTTTAGATCCCATGTTAGCAACGGGCGGTTCGATTCGAGCCGCTGTCCTGGCCCTGAAGCGATGGGGCGTGCGTGACATTCGCGTTCTGAGTGTTTTAGCAGCCAAACAAGGAGTCGAGCAATTTCAATCGGAGTTTCCGGAGGTCAAGGTTTTTGTGGCGGCCATCGATCCCGAATTGAATGATCACAAGTTCATCGTGCCTGGACTTGGTGATGCCGGCGATCGCATGTTCAATACGCAACGGGATTAGCGCATAGGCATGTTCGAAGCAGATGATTTGCGAGTCAAACGCAATAAGTTTGTCGCTGTGTGAGCAGGTGAACAAGCGTGCGTCTCAGTCTAGGTTTGCAGTGGCTTCGGCGCTAATATCACGATCTCGAATCGATCTCGAATGTCCGGCCAAAAGGCAATCTTTCCAATGACGCGAATTTGCCAAGTAAAAGAATTATTGGAGGACTTAAACGAGTGCATCGTTGAAATCGGAATAGATATCAACTCAAATCCTTGGGCTGTGGTTTCAGGCTTTTCGCTATTGACGACTGATTGTCGATAGAATGGTTTTTCTTCGGTTCGTGCACTTGTACCCTGCCGATACGAAACCTTTTCAATGCCTTCGAGCACGATTTCAAGGTGTTTGATTTTTTTGGCATTCCCGCGAAACATCCAACTGAGTTCGAACTCACTTCCAGGATAAATATCGCGTTGACTGCAAGCAAGAATCGGGCTGGGGTTGAAAATTTGCAAAGTCGAATAGAATGCAAACAACAAGAGTGCGATCCCGACCAGAAGGAATACCGAAACTAGCGCCATCGGGATCCAGTCTTTATTTTGTCGGGCTGCCAACGAAATCATTGATACAATTCCAGTCCAGGTAATGCCACCTATCCATAATCCGATCGCTACCGCCACGCGCGAAGTGGCGGCTTGTATGACCAGAGGTTCATCGGGTTCACCGGATTCGATTGGGCAGGTCGCTTTGGCCATAACACGCTGAAAATTATTCATGGCTGAGTCAACCACTGAACCTTGAGTTCGATTTGTCGCCATATTGTGTGTTTCATGTTATTCATTTGTGCAGAAACAATGGATTGTTGTAAAATGGGGCCACGCTACTCTCACTGATTTCCTACCCTCATAATCCTAATCTATTTTCATATGCGAATTACCTCCCTCGCGATCTTGCTCGTCATTTGGTCGAGCTCTGCATTGCTTGCCGCCAAGCCGGTAGGCATTCGAGTTCTTCCCGAAACCATTGACTTGACCTATGAAAACAGCATTCAACATGTGACAGTCCAAACCGTACTTAGCGACGGAACGATTGGTCCCGTGGTCGGTACGACTCCCTATATTCAAATCGTAGACCCATCTTTGGTCAAACTGGAAAGCAGTGAGCCGGGCTGCTTTCAATTGACTGCAAAGCGCTCGGGGACTACGACGCTTAGCATCGAAACCAAACTGAGTGATGGCGAGATTGCTCGCGCAACGGCGACGATCACATGTCGCGATGCGGAAAAGGCGCTCAATGTGGAGTTTAGTAACCACATCCAAGCGGTCTTGGCGCGCAACAGTTGCAATATGGGGTCGTGCCACGGAGCATTGGCAGGCAAAGGCGGTTTTAGATTGTCGTTGCGAGGTTACGATCCCGTGGCGGACCATTTCAATATCACGCGGCAAGATGGGGGTCGGCGAATCGAGGTCGCGTCACCTGCTTCGTCGCTCTTCATTGCGAAGCCAAGCGGTTCCATCGAGCACAAGGGAGGATTGCGGCTGCATCCAGACTCAGTCGACTATGCGATGCTTGCAAAGTGGATTGCAAACGGTGCTGTTGGCGTGAGAGCGACCGATCCTAGCCTCGTCCGCCTCGAGATCTTGCCTGCCGCAGTACGATTAGAACGAGGGAATACTCAAACGATAAACGTGCGAGCCCATTACAGCAACGGTCGTATCGAAGACGTCACTCGTTGGTCCAAGTTTAGTTCAACGGACGAGTCGATTGCGACCGTCGACGAGCATGGACTAGCCAAGGTAATGGGTCCTGGAGAGGGTGCTGTCAACGCGTGGTTTGCGAGCCGAATCGTTTCGTCTCGTCTCAGCGTCCCGTTTTCTATAGAAGAAGGCAGCTCGGACAATACTATATCTCTCGCCAATTTCATAGACGAACATGTTGCAAAGCAGCTTTCTACACTTGGTCTAGATTCATCAACTCGAACGAGCGACAGTGAATTTATTCGCAGGTCGGCTCTGGATGCTACGGGTACCTTGCCGACTGAAGAACAAGTCAACACATTCTTGCAGGACACTTCAACCGACAAGAGAAGCCGATGGATTGATTCGCTATTGGAAAGTCCCGAGTATGTGGACTATTGGACTTATCGCTGGTCTGACTTGCTCATGCTCAACAGCAACCTGCTAAGAGCCGATGGTATCAAATCCTACTATCAATGGATCCGAGGTCATGTCCAAAAGAATACGCCTTGGGATCAGTTCACACGCGAAATATTGACGGCTCGCGGTGAAGCTCTCGAGAATGGTGCGACGAATTTCTACGCGATTAATCAGGATCCGGAGGGGATGACCGAAAACGCTTGCCAAGCTTTTTTGGGACTTTCGATTGGTTGTGCAAAATGCCACAATCATCCGCTCGAAAAATGGACCAACGACCAATATTACGCGATGGCCAACTTGTTCGCGCGAGTGCGTGCCAAAGGCTGGGGCGGAGAAACGCGAGATGGCGATTCGTCTCGGACGGTATTCGTTGTGGAACGAGGGGATTTGATTCAGCCATTGCGAGGCAAACCGCAACCGCCGGCACCGCTGGATGCGAAGCCGTTGGATATCGACTCCACCGAAGACCGACGCGAGGTTCTTGCCCAGTGGCTAACATCGCCTGACAACCCGTACTTTACTCGAGCGATCGTTAACCGAGTCTGGGCCGCATACTTTGGCATAGGAATCGTTAATGCAATCGATGATCTACGAGCAAGCAATCCTGCAAGCAACCCAGCCCTCATGCAAGCTCTTTGCAAGCATCTTGTTATTCACAAATACGATCTGAAGGAATTAATGCGAGTTATCTTGAATTCGGAGTCCTATCAACGGAGCAGCATTACAACAGAACAGAACAAAGAGGACAAAAAATATTTTTCGCATTACTATCCGCGGCGTTTAATGGCAGAAGTGATCCTCGATGCGATGGTATCGGTGTCGACCGTGCCTACCGTTTTTAACAAGGTTGCGTTTCTAGGCGGGGATAAGCGGGACACCAAGTTCTACAGCAAGGGGACGCGAGCGATTCAGTTGTACGATTCGAGCGTCGACAACAATTTCCTCAAGACGTTCGGTCGTAATCAGCGCCGAATCACTTGCGAATGCGAACGAAGCGACGAACCGAGTGTGACCCAAGTTCTCAACCTCAGCAACGGGGATACTCTCAATGCCAAGCTCGCAGAAAAGGGGAGCATTGTCGACCAGCTCCTTGCCACACACCAAGCGGACTATTCCGCTATGGTCCAAGTCGCGTACTTGCGGTGCTTGTCACGCTATCCGATCGAATCCGAGTCAGCGTCGCTCGTAAAGGAACTGTCTGACTCATCCGACGACGACCGTCGGACGGTGTTAGAGGATCTGCTTTGGAGTCTGATGACGTCTCGTGAGTTTTTGTTTAACCACTAGGGCTGCTTTGCAACTCAACTAACGCCGTGAGCTGCCTTGTAGAGATTCCATGTCAGGTGGATCTGCCCCTGATGATGTGCTTCGTGCCAGGCCAATAGTATCGCAGATTCGCCCGTCGTTCGTTGAATATTGTTAGGGAAATCGGTCACTTTCGCCAGGTCCGCAGAATTCAGAAACGCTTTGAACGCATTGAAGTTGACAGCGAGTTTTTCGAGAATCGATGAGAGCGTGGGTACATTTTCATCGGAGGGAGTCGAACCGCCAGCAAAGGATTCGCACAAGGAAGGGTCGTTTGGTACGCCACCTTGGATTCGCACGTTCACGTATTTATCATGCGTTGCGGCGCAGTGCATCGCCTGCCAAGCGATATGCGCCCGTCCGACACCTGGCCGCCATCCCAGGACTTGTTGCACATCTTGCCCGGACTTCGCAATGCCGTCGAGGGAGCCAACGAGGCGCTCACGAGTAAAATCAAGTAGAGATAGAATCGTTTTGAGATCAGACATGGTAACTCTTGGTTATGCGGACTGGGGCTGTTTGCCTAATGGGTTGAAATAGCGGGACGATTTACGTATCAATATGCCTCGCAATGCTTTCCCGAACAAGGGGGTCTTTAGGCGATCGGCAGAATGAAAAATACCGTAGGATGGGACCAATGTCTCGTCCGTTGATTCGTTCGGGACAATGGTCCCATCCTACGACTGGTATAACACAGACTGTCGCTCGCCTTACGGCTTGGCTTTGGGGGTACTGACCGTCTGTTCTGTTATTCAAACGGTTCTGATATTTAAACAGCGAGTCGGATCGGTGTTGGAAATTCCAATACGAACTTCGTACCGCGTCCAACTTCGCTTTGAACGGCGATGCGGCCACCGTGGGCTTCTATGATTTTGCGAGCGGTCGGCAGTCCAAGTCCTGAGCCGCCATGCTTGGTTGAATAGAACGGTTCGAACATTCGCATGGCGGTTATTTCGTCCATGCCGCAACC
>JAYVPE010000313.1:0-5651 GCA_043757575.1 Pirellula sp. | reverse complement strand
AATCGCCAATCTTGGCGGCTATGACTGCTTTAGCAAGTCTTGAGCCAATTTTTTCGGCAACAGAGAGTGGGGTGGCATCTTCTGGGTGAGAAACAATGGTTCCATCAGGCAGTAGAATTTCCAGCATAGTTCAAATTCCTGGCACCCATCCAACGCGATAGATGTGCGTTCGGAACGGGAATATTAGTGGTTCGGTTGATTCGCCAAGACAAAAGACGAATCTCTTGACTGAAATGTTCGCTGGAGCTTCTGCAATTGGCAATGGGGGGAGCAAGGATTATGAATCTATCGCAATGGAGCAAAACACCCGTCCTGAGAAATAGAGTCCGTGGTAAATACGGGAAAAGCTGTGGGGGGAACACCACTTAAAGTTAGTATGTGTGTTAAAATACTGCGGATGCTATCCGCAAACGCGACTCGCGAGCTACCGTTCATTGATGGCACCCAATAGCTTGCACGTCGTGCGTAAGTCGTTTTTAGACTGCCGCTCGTTTTATTGGCTAACCAATCGCTCGTCCCAATCGTAAAATTCCATATGAGTGTACTTGTTTTTGGTCATCGCAATCCCGATACCGATGCCATTTGTTCCGCGATCGCTTATGCCGACCTCTTGCAGCAGACCAGTCGTCCCGACGCTGTTGCCGCATGCTGTGGCACACCCAACAAGCGGACGGAGTATGTTCTTCGCAAGGCCAAGGTGCCGGCCCCCAGAATCGTGATGGATGTTCGTCCTGAAGTCGAAGACGTTTGCCAACGCCACGTCAAGACAGCTCGATACGGCGATGTATTCTTCGAAGTTTATAACCGGATGAAGGAGCACGACATTCGTGCTATTCCCATTGTAAACGATAGCGGAAAAGTTGTCGGCGTACTATCGATACTCCAATTGATGGACTTGATCTTTCGAGACGATGCAGACCCGTTGAAGACACGAACCGTGGCTACCTGTCTTCAAAAAATTTGCGAGATCCTAGGGGGCAAATTCCAGCATTCACTCAATCCTATGCAACATGACGAGCTGCTCGTCATGGTCGGTGCCATGAGCGCTGGCGGATTTACCGAAAGGATGCAAAAATTTCCGGCCGAAAAGCTAATCGTGGTTAGTGGTGATCGGCCTACCATTCAGTTGCCAGCAATTGAGCACGGCGTGCGCGCCTTAGTGGTCACAGGCGGTTACGTTCTTTCACCTGGATTGGTGCAGTTGGCCAAATCGCACAACGTTGCTGTAATACAAAGCCCGTTTGATACCGCAACCACCACGATGAGGATCAAATCGGCACAGTTCATCGACTCTGCGATCAACACGCATTTTGTCTCGCTCGCCGCAAAAAAACCGCTTGATGAAGCTCGATTGATTGTCGAGCAATCTGGAGAACCAATCTTCCCAGTTGTAAACGATGCAGGAGTATTGGTTGGTGTCCTTTCGAAATCTGACTTGGTCAATCCGCCCAAGCCAAAGCTAATCTTGGTCGATCACAATGAATTGAGCCAAGCGGTCAACGGTGCCGATGAAGCCGATATTCTTGAAGTGCTTGATCACCACAGATTGGGTGGTGGTTTAAAATCCACACAACCTATTCGATTTATCAACGAACCTGTGGGGTCAACTTGTACTTTGGTTGCTCGGCAATTTCGAGCTGCTGGCCTAATCCCTCGCCCTGGTATTGCACTTTGTATGGCCTCGGGGATCATTTCCGACACTTTGCATTTGCGATCTCCAACGACCACCGACGTGGATCGAGATATTTTCAAATGGCTTGAAACTCTTTGCGATGTCGACTTGGTTGTTTTTGCCAAAGAGTTCTTTGAGATCGGATCGGCATTAAGATCGTGTACTCCCACCGAAGTTCTCAGGGAGGACTGCAAAGAATTCACTGAGCATGGCCAGCGATTTTCGATTTCACAAATCGAAGAGATTGGTTTCGACTTGTTTTGGGACCGGAAAGATGAATTGCGCACCGCACTTGAGCAGCTCGCCGTTAAGCAACGACTGGATTTTTCGGCACTGCTTGTTACCGACGTCGTCAGCAACGGTTCGTTGTTGCTACTCAGTCACGAATCGGATGAATGGGACGAGATAAACTACCCGCAGTTGGACCGCAACCTTTATCAACTCGACAACGTGGTAAGCCGCAAGAAACAACTTCTACCGCTGATAGCACAACTAATTGAGACTGCCAAGAATCGGTAGTACCGCAACGAAACGGTTGATCGCCAGTCGTAGTTTGGGACCATTGTCCCGAACGAATCAAAGGACGGGACATCGGTCCCATCCTACGGTACTTTTCATACTGCCGATCGACTAAGCGGTAACTTCGACATACTCAACCCGGCTAGATGGCGGGGGTATAGGTGTTCCATCTTCCCGCATTCCGTCGAGGTGAAACTCGATGGCTTCTCGGATCTGCTGCTCGACTTCGCTTTCGGTTGCTCCCGTGGCGATACAGCCTGGGAGGTCGGGCACGTAGGCGGAATAGTTGCATCCAGAATTTTCAATAACAACCGCATATCGCATTTTGCACTTCTCCTATCTATTTGAGACCAGATTCGTTGAAACGTAAGAACCCCTACGCGACAGTCGATTTGATCGGAAACCGGAATGGATGGGAGCAATTGGGGTTGATCACGCATCTACGAGCATTTGACGACGGTTACTGTGATCTGGCTCGTACGTAGCCCCGCGACGTGCTCGTCCATCATCACGTAGTAAGGAAACTGGACTACACCAAAAAACAATGAAATGTTTGCGCGGGGATTGACTTGCGTTACCGGACGCGATCGAATTGAGTTTCGAGGCTTATTGAAGCGTATTTGCAGAAGCGTCGAAAAGCAGAATACTATTAAAATCATCCTTGTGTTGAAAGAGAAGGGAGGTTTTTTTCGAATCGAAACAAGGTTTTTCGACTCAGCGTGGTTTGAGTCGAAACCAACTGCGAGTTATTTACTTTCGAGACTGCCGTTAACTTCATTGGCCCTTAACGAAAGACGTTTTTTTGGTTCACTTGTGTGTTCCAGATTGTTTGGCAAGTTTTCCCTCAGAGGTTGATAATATGAATAAGAACTTTGTGGCAAGTGGCAAGTGGCAAGTGGCAAGTGGCAAGTAATTTATGCACTTGCAACTCTCTTAATGATTTGCCAGTCCGAGATAGCTTTCGCGAGTCCGTTCGATGAACTAATTCGACCGCCCACGCTTGAACAACCGTGGGATCCGGCTGACGGACCATGCCCATGGGGCGGCCCTTCGAGTATTTCTAACTGGGGCGAGGAAGATTTGATTACGCTTGTCGAAAGCGTTATGGACTCTGAGCCTGTGTGGACATGGGAACAGAGTATGGGTTATCTTCAAGAGTGGATAGATTGGGCTAACAGCCTATTCCCATAAGAAATTAGTCCAATCACGGTGGACCAGTCGAGGGGGTAGATCTGTTCTTGTTTTCTTCTGTGCCATTTCCTATTCCCTCGACTAGTCTGAAAAAGAGCCTTGTGCCTTTTTCTTCTTGTTTCCCAAATCGGTCATCTTTTTTCTGACGCGACGGATTTTCTTATTAATCAATTTCTATCCTGCTATGGCAATCTTTCTTGGTTTTTGTACGCCATGGTTTCCGCATTTGTGCTGACAACGAATGCGTTCTCGCATGAAGTAATCCAGAATGCCTCTGGTATGTGGGAGATGCGAACGGAACACATGACGTTGATTACGGACGTTAAGATCGACGACGAATTACAAACCTGGCCTGAATTGCTTGAACAGGCCAAAGCCCAACTCCAGTCGTATTTCAAACCAGTTTCCTTGAAACTTGAAAACCTTCACGCGACAGTCCATTTGATTGGAAACCGGAATCGATGGGAACAGCTGGGGTTGCTTAAACATATACCAGCATTTGACGACGGTTACCAGCTACACAGCCATCTTTATCTTGTCGAACAGCCTACTGTTTACTTCAGGAGAGTTGTCTTTCTTCACGAGACTACACATTGGATCATAGCGACGTGTCTCGGTGGGAATGGATCTCCCTGGTACATGGAAGGAGCTGCGGAGATGTTCTCCATGCATAAGTTAGTTCATCAGTCGCAGTTTACACCCAGGCTTTTCGGACCACAACCAAATCTTCAACTCACTCTTGACGCGATTCCGAGCTTCCCATCCGACGCTCCAGGCTGGAACAGGTTTCGGCTGATCGACGATTCATTGCGAATTGGAAATGCGCCGACGCTTGACGAGATCCTAAACTACCGGAGTATGATGCCGAACAGGATGACCCGTTACGGTTGGGGGTGGGCAGCATGTGTATTCCTTAGTAAACATCCTGCATACGGAATCATTTTGAAAGAAGAAACCAGTAAAGGACTCGACTATTCATTAAAGCTGTCTGATCAACTCCGTTCCAAACTAGCGAGCGATTGGGAATCGATAGTAATTGACTGGAACACATTCCTCACTGAATTCGATTACGGATTCGATTTGAAGAGATCATTCCTTTCGTGCAGAGACGTTACTCGCGATGTCCTCAAAACCGGTAAAGTGCGTTCAATGGAGCTTAAATCAGATATCGGCTATCAATCGACAGGTGTCGTTGTCGAACAGGGACAGACAATTCAAATCGCGGCGATCGGTACCATGATGCTACGACGTGGCAAGGCTGGTCTTGATTGGACTGCGGAACCACAAGGTATTACGATTCAGTACCACAAAAACGCGCCGCTTGGCTGTGTTTTGGCTGTTCTAGCGCCGCTTGACACTTCTCTCGCTACAAAACGGTGGGTGCCGACTAAAATCGGCAGACAAAAGGAGATGATTGCGTCAGTTCGATCACTACTTCTATTGAAAGTGAACGAGCCGTCGCACGAACTCCACGACAATGTCGGAGCATTTCAAATCGAGGTAACCGGTGTTGCGAATTGACGAATATAGGCCTGCTTTCAACCGCCAAAAACAAGGGTTTACCGAATGCCGATGATGGCAAGTGGTCGTTTTAACTGCCGATTGTCCAATGTTCTATTAGGCGATGAGCAGACTGAAATCTAACGAGGGATGGGTCCATTGTCTCGTGTTTTTTTAGCAGCGATAGCTGCGACAGCGAATAGCTGCGGGTGACAGCCCGCAGATCATTTACACCGGCTCTGCAGAGAGCCGCGCAGGCGGCGGCACATGGCACAGTCCATCCTTCAGATGCGTTATTTCGCCGCATTCGCGGCTCTGACCAACCACCGCGAATCTCCACCGCCGGTTATCACCGGCGGCTATTCGCTGTCGCCGCATACGCGGCGTCGGATCGTCAATTGGCTTTCCAATCGAAAATGGTCGTTTCCACGTTCGAATTGATCCCATCGGGACAGCGCGCCCAATCTACGTTTGGTATATTAGACTCCGTCGATCTCTTTACGGGATGTTATGATCGTGACGGCGTTAGCGCGTGATCAAGTAATTAAAGTAGATACGCTCGGTGACGCCGCCAATGTCGAAAGTTTTGAACCTCTGCAAGTTCTTGTAAAAAAGATTTTAGAAACAGTATGCCAAATCGAATATTTGTTGTCCTGACCAGCGTCTCTTGGGTAACGTTGTCACCGATCGCATATCTCAATGCACAACCTACGTTCAAAGAATTACCGGGCTATGAAAAGTATCAAGAGATTTCGGCCCTCCGAGCCGA
>JAYVPE010000312.1:0-5654 GCA_043757575.1 Pirellula sp. | reverse complement strand
CTGGAAGAGCCAATAGTTTTTTCATTCTCATTCTCCCTTGAACGTTTGCAAAACCACGCAGGACACTAGTATCAGACGGGACGATGCTTTGCGGCTCGTCACTCCGTTATTGTTCGGTTGGTAGTTTCGTTTACCTAAAAGTCCGGCAGCACCGCAAAGGGCTTCCAACAAATGTGCTCTGGTCGATCCCGTCCATGGACGCCCTCGCATCGCGGTCCTCCATCACGTCTAGTTGCGGCTCTACGTGATGAATTATTTGCGTGCTCGGAGCGACTCGTCCGCTCGAACACTTTTCGAGGGCGTACTTGACGAGACCGGAACAACCAGCCCCTGGGTGGAACTGGACTCTTAGTGCTAGGAAACTACTTCCCTACAGGCGATCTAGATCGACTGGTCAAGAAGCATGGGACAGGAAAACTAAACAGGCAAGGCAATTTACATGATGTGGAGTGGAACGATCTAGGAAGTTTAACGACTATGACGAATAGTCGATTGGAGGAAATGCCAGTGACGAAACCGAGCCTCGAGTACCGCATTCCCAAGCTGAGGCTAGGGAACGAATTCCAAAAAACGAAAAAAGGGAACCGTGAGGTCCCCTAATGTTGCATCCTAAAAATTCGATGAACTATGGCTTAAGCCAATCAACCGAGCTGATCGAGCAGCTTGTCCAACGCGACGGATAGCTTTTCGTCAGTGTCATAATTGCCCTGGGCAATCGCTTCTCTAAGGCTCGCAACTTTATCCGACCGGAACACTTCACCTGACGCCTGAGAGCTGACGGAGCTCAGGGCATCTGGCGAAAGATCCAATTGATCGACCGGAGTTGCGATTTGCGCTGCAGGACTAGCGGTCGATTGCGAGGGAGCATTGCTGCGTCCTGCGGATCGTGCGACGTCAACTCCCGCTACTGAGAAATTTCCGGAAATTTGCATAAAGTGTCTTCTTCCCTGTTTGATAAGGACTTATGGCCCGATCGAATGATCGAGATGTACATGGACTGCTACCGTGCTGACAAGACGAGAATCTGCGTTCTCGTGCTCGATCCCTTTTTCCAACGCAGTCCGTGTCGCAGAAAAGACCTTCCGAATCCATCAGGTCAAGGCGACTTTGCGAAGACGCTGCTTTCGAGCGAAAGCATACCTGTGTATCGGATGGCTTATCCAACCAGACCAGCGAATCCTATCCTCTTCCTTGTGTGATGAACACCCAAACAGCAATGTCTAAAACGATTCTGCCGATTGGAAAAAATGCGACTGTTGTACTCCCATTGTAAGCAACTGATGTGCCAACTGGGAGTCAATAGACTGAAAGCCAATTCCCTTAGTGGATTTTACCCGGCAAGACAGCGATACAGCAATCCAGAATGGAACAAACACCAATTGCTATCATTCATTGAGGCATGGGATAGCATCGCTAATTACAAAGTACGCAGACCTTTTTTCAAGCAACTTCAAAATCCACTTTCAAAAAGTCAGAATCGCGATTGACCCGGCGAGGCTGCCGAGTCTATCTTACCGCCGTCGCAGTGATGAGCTGCGACAACCAAACGACAAAATAGTTTGGTCAAAAGAAGTCCGATCTTTACCTTACAAAAATAATTGGATCCACTGTGTTGGATTTGCGTAGCGTTAAGCGGGGTATCCAACTTTACGAAACGTAGAATCACACCACGGCATCAGCGCAAGGATGTGCTGCTGCCTGGCGAAAAACAAAGTGGGTTCATGCGGGGGATGCACACGGATGCTGCCATTGCCCGCTCGAAACATTGCTCCCGGAAATGTAGCTCTTGTCCTCAGCCCCCCTAGGACTCGTTCACTTCCGGGAGCTTTTTTTGCGCCTATGGAGGCAAATTTCAGTTCGCGGTAACGAATAAGTAACGATTTTGAGGCTACGTCACTCCCAGGCTGAACTGATGAAAATGTGTTCATTCCCATGTTTGCGGTTGATTTCATAACCCGAATGCGTATGCGAGGGAATGCTTGAATGCTCTCACTTGCAATTTTGCTCGCGAGTCGTGCTATTTCTCGGTCGAAATGCGTGCGACAACTCGTTCAAGAAACTCTTCTAGTATCTCTGCTCCGGTCCGAATTTTGAGCTCGATGTCCAGGCTCCACAATTCAAATTGTCCAATTCGCGGCGTGTCGATTTTGGCAAGATCTTTGCCGGTACAGATAATAGCATTACAACCCGGTTCGCACTCTCTGGCCTGCTTTTCTAGCAATTGAATATCGTGCGATGAATAGTTATGGTGATCTGGAAACGTCATGCTGGTAACCAAGTTCGCTCCACAACTGCGGATCGTTTGCATGAACCCGTTGGGGTTTCCTAGCCCACACGCTCCCAACACATTCTGACCACGAAGCCATTCGACAGATCTGTGTTCGCCTGTAGCATTTCGGATTCGTATTGGTTTATGTTCGGATTCAAGCCAGGCTGCCTTTGGGTTAAAACGCTGTACGCGTGTGCGAATTTCAGCCAACCGCTGTGTGTCCACTTGATCAGCACGTGTTGCCATCACGATGTCCGCTCGCCTCAACGAACGTAACGGCTCGCGCAACAAACCTCGCGGCAATAGGTGCTCAAAGCCAAACGGCTCACGCGCGTCCAGCAAAACAATTTCAAGATCGCGATGTATTTTTCGATGCTGAAATCCATCGTCCAATAAAAGCAATTGCATCCCCAGCTCCTCCGTGGCTATGGAGGCAGACGAGAGTCGATCTGGTTTCTGTAAATGCGGTACGTCCGGCAAAAGGATTTCTAGCTCCTTTGCCTCATCGTTTCGACCATCGAGTCCGGCCCCGAAGCCCCTGGAGAGAATTGCCACTCGAATGTCTCGACCACGAAACCATCGAGCTAACATTGCAACGGCTGGCGTTTTCCCTGTCCCGCCCGCCGTTAAGTTACCTACCGAAATAACCGGAACGGTGGATTTGCCAATTTTCTTCCAACCTCTGTCATAGGCGAGGTTCCGTCCCCAGACGATTGCCGAATACGGTTGGCTTGCGCACCATAGTCCTGCGCGCAGCATGATGGAACCGAGTGAATTGGATCGGCCTGACAATAGTTCTTCAACGCTTTTCATTCACGGATTTAAATCTTTAGGAGAGGTCTCAACGTCCTGCTACCACTCAAAAAGCTTGTGCGCAGCACTATCCGCGAAAAGAGTCAATCCTCTCCTAACGCTTGGCAGCATTATCATATACGATCGGGACGCTGTGCACATCTACCGTACGTTTTGGACAAGACGTAGACCGGTGAATCTGGCTATAGGCCTCCTATTTTTGCTTTCAAGATCTCTACGGCTTTTTCTAGTTGAGGATCGTCTTTGAGCGTTGGGTCCAAATGGTCATTCCCGGCGTGGCTACCCTCACTTACATCCGAAGAATCGATGGCCGATCGAAGTTGACCAAGTCCGTTTTCCGTCGGATTAGCTCGTTTGCGAAATCTTTCTATTGACTTTAGAAATGCTTCTTCATTCAACTTGACTAGGCATCCTTTATCTGGGGAAACGCCCCATTCGTCCTCTGGTTTCGCGTTGAGCCTTCGATGAATCAGTCTACCGCTGGGAGGATAGTAATAAGCGGTGGTTAATCGCATCGCTGCCATACCAGCATCCAATGGAATCACGTTTTGAACGCTTCCCTTACCAAATGATCTGTCCCCGACAATCGTAGATCGGCAACGATCTTGCAAGCAACCAGCTACCACTTCGCTCGCACTGGCTGAGTGTTCGTTGATCAGAATAACTATGGGTACGCTATTGGCGATTTCCGTTCCTGAATGGGCGATGAATCGCTGATCGATGCGATCGTCGCGACCTCGCGTACTAACAATCTCGCCATCGTCCAAAAACATATCGCAAATGTCCTTTGCAACGGTAAGCAGTCCACCAGTATTGTCTCTCAAGTCCATGATTAGGCCTTTGCAATTTTTCCGAACTGTTGCAAGTGCAGCTTTCAACTCCTCAGTCGTTTTTTCGCCAAAGAGCTCTAGCCGCACGTATGCGAACCTTGGATCCTCCTCCATCGCAAAATCCCACGATCCATTCATTCGACGACGATCACCTAGCACGGACTCCACTTCGATTTTTGCACGAATGATTTTGACCACGAGCGGTTCAGGCTCATTTACTCGCTCAATAGTGAGCGTTACGGCGGTTCCTTCTTTGCCGCGAAGCTTTTTTGAAACTGCCTCAACTTCCGATTTGGCAGCTTCAACACCGTCAATCTTGAGGATTACATCGCCAGGCTTGACTCCAGCCCGAAATGCCGGAGAATCAAATAGCGTTGCAATAATTGTTAGCCGTTCGTGCCTTGGCCGCCCCTCTAAGCTGATACCAAGGCCACCAAACTCTTGTTCGAAAACGGCTTGAAACTGCTTTAGAGATTCAACAGGAATGTAACTCGAGTAAGGGTCTAACGAGTCAATCATTCCCTTCATCGCCGCTTGATAGAGTTTATCCTTGTCAGGTTTTTCAACATACTCTCGATCAATGATCTCCATCGCCAACCCGAGATCGCCAAGATTTCGAAATCGTTGTGCGTTTCCAAAACAAAACAGACACCCGATCAAAACGATCAGCAGAATTTTCAGGTTTTTGGCTGTCAAAACAATTCGCCTACCTAGTGGTGATTCACACTAGTTTGCAATGGACGCTCTGCGATAGTCAAGAACCCACCGGACGAGGTTGACATCCCCCTCAATACCTATCTTCTCAAGAATTCGCTGACGGTGCCTTGATACCGCCTGAAAACTCGTACCAAATTCGGCTGCTATGGCCTTCATCGAATTGCCTTTAACCAGCAGTTCAAGAACCTCGTTTTCCTTGTTGGTAAGCTTTTTCAGTTTTAGTTTCGCAGCTTGATTTGTAAGTTCCAAATCATGTGCTTTCTGACTGACGACCAAGCACTCCTTGACGCGTGTTATGAGCGATTCCGTCGGGACAGGTTTTTCTAGATAATCAAGAACACCTGATTTAAGCGCATGAACGCAAGAAGCAACTTCACCGAACGCAGTAATAATGATGGTCGGGATGGACCAACCCATGTCACGTGTTTTTTGATACAGGTCGAGGCCGGACATGCCAGGCATGTTCAGGTCGGTAACAATACAACCAATCGGCTGCTCCGTGCGTCCTTCGAGAAATTTTTCGGCAGAATCAAATGTTGAGCAATTGATTCCATGGACATTGAAAAGGCACTCAATCGAATTTCGTGAGCCTTCGTCATCATCGACGACAAATACCGTGGAAGTGGACATAAGCAAGAGTCTCCTGATCGCGACGAGTCATATCGCAGGATCGATTGTGTTCGAGGGTTTGAAAAGGGGCCAAAACCAGTCTGGAAAAGTTGGCGTAACTATTCAAATTGAATAATACTACGCATTTGAACTATTCCAAGCCCTAAACACTCCGGTTTTAATCCAAAACCTTACCTAGACAACAAATTGTTAAACAAAAGTGTCTCCGTGGTCCCCACCACAAGATCATCGAGACGCCCATGCGAATTCATATAGAAAACAGAGCCCAATTTCTCACTTTGAGCCGCAACGCGCTAGCGGATTATTCATTCGAGTGCAAACTAAAATGGCCCCGGCTGCGTATAAGTTGTTAGTTGACAACACCTTACACGCAAGCACGGAAGCCAAACATGAGT